>CAZIJM010000016.1:0-13948 GCA_964539695.1 uncultured Methanomassiliicoccales archaeon
GAGGCCCTATCACTAGGGTAAAGGTCACCAGAGACTGGTCCCGGAAGGCCGCAATGACGATGACTAGCGCCAGCGAGGAGTTCCTAGCCAGGGACGTGAAGTGCGCCCAGTATAGAGGTGAGTTTTGGAGGTGGAAGTCCTCTACAGGCTTGACAGTGGGAACCGTTAGCCAACAACAAAGGTGTCCGTCTTGAGGCGGAATCTGAAGGAAATCGAAGGTAAAGCCCTGGACCAACGAACAGAAAACGCATAGTAGGCGTGGAAGGATGGACGAGACGGCTTCGAACGTCGAAGTCTAGCATTATACGGATCCGACCGCGTATGCGACGGCTACATGGTACAAAAGACTTACCCTTTGCCTAAGGAAGCCTCGTAAGTACGTCCGCCCGAACAGGCGGACAATCCTTGCGGTGACGTAGAACTAAATGTAAGGAGTCAGTAGAGACCATAATAACTGAGAAGGATGCCCAGGATGGGGATCCTAGAGCCTTGAAAAGAAAGAAGTAATAGCATGCGGATACGTAAAACACGCTAAGCGATTACTGTGGAAAAGATACGACGGAATCGGAAGAACACTATGGAGCACGTAGTATTACGGATAGAGAGTAGAGAATGGGTCACTTATGACGACCCGATCGAGAAGGCCCTGGATGGCGACAACATCATCGAGACCCTCGACAAGGTCATCATAAATACCCAGACGTGGAGGATATGACCTTATTTGAACTGAAGGAACAACTATTCGATATCATCAACGTGAAGAAGAGAATCAGGGCAGGGGAGTACAATTTGAGTCCTATTAAGAAGGTGAAGATTCCGAAGCTTGATGGCGGGACGAGAATATTGGGAGTTCTCACTGCAGTCGACTATATGATACAGCAGGCGGTTGCTCAGGTATTGGCCCACGACCTTCTATGATTTAGGTTTCGATTTCGGGCCTGGAAGGAGCGCGCACGACGCTGTTATGCGTGTAAAGAGCTACATGGAGAAAGGGTGTGGTAGACTTTGACCTAGCCAAGTTTTTCAACATACTAAATCTGGACATCCTGATGAACGTCGTGCGGAAGATAATCGATAGGACCCTCGTGGAATTCATCGAGAGGTTTGTAAAGGCGTAACTTCTCATACAAATTTTGTATCAGGATGGACGAGGGCACCCCGCAGGGGGGCCCTCTGATCCCCATTCTGGCCAACATCTATCTGGACGGGTTAGACAAACTCATAGAGAAAAGAGGCTACAGGTTCGTCCTCCATGCGAACGATATCACTATCTTCGTTCAGGCCTCCAGAGCCACGGGGAGAGTGATAGAATTCAATATTAGGTTCCTCGAAGGGAAACAGATAAAGTTGAGGTCAACCACGAAAAGAGTCGTTTCGGCCCCATCATTGGTATGAAATTTCTCAGCTTCAAGGTTTACTACGAAGCCTACAGTAGGTGGTGTGAAAGGATGACTGGCGGATTAACCGCCAGTCTCCTATTCAATTTCCACCGAGAAGAATCTCCGTAACACGTACGATTCGAACATCGACTTTATGTTTCGTCTAGATTCTAAAAGCGACATGTACAAGAGCCTGCACGAGGAGACTCTCCCTGGGATCGTGTCCTGCAAGAACTTCACCATGTCCAGTGATAAGAGTTTCTACATCAGAAAGGTCAGATGTGATCTGGCCCAGACCTCCCCGGCTACATATATTGCATCCTGAACATAGACGGGAAAAACATGGATAACTCGAAGCTCGTCAAGAAGGCAGTAAAGAACGGCCTCACCGACGGTGAGGCCTTCAACACCATAATAACCACTGGGTTTTTCATTCTCATCTCCAATATGGACCTGGAGAACTTTGAAGTGTTCCCAAACTACTCTGTCAGACAGTTTATCGAACAATTCCTAGATGTCTGCAATGGAAGTTCCCCCTCAGTGTGCACACAGAAGATGCGTTCAGGGGGCATCTGTTGATCTCGTTCATTGCCGTAGCGATGGCTCAGAGCCTGCAAAACAACCTAACCGATAGAGAGGATGAAGAAGCAGGATCCAAAGAAGAGGATCAAAAGCAAGTTACCGAACATAATCGTCGCACTGATGAACCTGAGACCAGAAGTACAACGTTTACGACGACATAAATTTTGTCGAAGGAGCCCCAGTCGAAGAGCAACGCGATCTATAAATTGTTCGGCTTGAAATTCCTCTATGCGATTCCTAGGTACTTAAAGTCAAAGTAATCGTATTTTTAGTCTTTTTCCAGCTATTTAATCATCTACATCACTTAGGGACACAGTTGGATCTCGTAGAACACAATCAGCTACTTGCGCACGACCATAACCCTGCTGATGGCTACGATAGCGAACCCAGGAAGTCGTCAACATTTTCCGTTGTAATTGTTGAAAACCTTTCTGACTGCAAAGTCCAGTTTCGAGAAATCGATGATGACGTAATCCGAATACTCATTCTTCTCGAATTCTTTGACCGATGGTTCTTACTGGCACGACGGACTCCGTTTATCAAAATCACTGACGAACCTTCGTTCTCCACCTTTCACTTCGACGGTTTGTTGTAGGCCTTCTTGCAGAGGTTGATCGTTATATTACATAAGTGCACATGATAGCATTTATTTTTCACGAAAATCAAATTATGGATCCATTAGATAAGTACCCTCCGATGGGGTTCATACCTTCATCTCAGCTATAGGGTTAAGCTTCATCGCTTTATATACAAATCTGCGGTTCAGCTCTTCGATCTCCTGCTTACAGACCCCCAGTTTCAGGTGCACGGTGCTCATGAGCATTCTGAAGTACTTGTCGTAGAAGTAGATCAGCATCTTGGAGTACGAGATGAAGGGGGGACTTCGCATTGGTCTTCCTGAGGAACCTTTTTTGCAAGGTGTCTCAAATGTCGTTGCTCCTACATCTGCGGGTGAACACCATCCTGCCTGAGGAGGTATCAATTTCTAGCGGCATCATGTCCATATGGACCATGTAATTCCGCAGATTCACCATGACCGACGTCTTGAAACCTAGCATACTGTATTTCAGCGATTTGAATTAGGAATCCGGACCGTGGCGCTTGGCACAGATCGCGGCCAGGTTCTTGCAGGAGTACATCCTTGAGGGAAAGTCAGTGAAAAATTGGCACAATTACATGGTCTCAGATTTCAAAGTGTCGTAGCTGTTCCGGCGAGACAAGGGGAACATCCCAACCCTCCGCACGGCGTTCCAAAGCTCGACGAGCTTGGATTCCATCATCGAGTAGTATAGGCACATCCGCTTGACTTCTTCATAGGTTCTGAAAATGGGGGGAGTCCTGTAGACGCCTTAACTCCCTGTAGATGTCCGAGTATATGACCATGTAAACACCCTTGGTGATTTGAGGCGGACCGACGTACATTACGGAGTCATGTACGAGACCCTGCCAACCTTCTCACGTCCTTTACCCTGGACTCCAGGAACGAGACGATCCCGCATCTCTCCCCATATCGGTGTAGGTTCGGATGGACGAAAACACCTCGCCGACGGCCCTCAATTCGTCTATTGCCCGAGCTGGGTCAAACCACAGTAGGTCGCCCATCAGGGACATTTGTCTGGATCAGTATTCGGAGAACAACGCACAGTCCATGCCGACTCCTGACATTATATCGACGGTCAACAGGTCGCAGTCCATGATGGTGTCCTTGTCGAATAGAGGAGCGGGATGCAACCACTCCAGGGTATCCGTGTTGCGGACTATCTCAAAATTGTTCACGTGGCGGTCCGTGTTCCCAATAATGTAGTCGAAAACCATCATGCAATCCAAGAATGGGACGACGTCGAATCCATTGACGGAGCAGCGGGAGATCAAATGATCATACAAGGACACCTCGGGGTCCCAGATGCCGGACCTTGCGACTTGATAAGCGGCGACGAACTCTGTGTTGGTATCAACGAAGTCCTGCATGCTGCATATGGCTCCTTCTAACTTCGTGAGTCTGTATCTCACATGTGATAGTCCTATGGCCTCGGCGATTATGGAGACCGCCACCTCGTTGTATGGTTCCTACATGAATGAGGTCTCTCCCGATTTCAGGAAGCACTAGCATCTGTCTACAATCCTCTAATACTTCATGAGCATGCTATCTGATATCAGATCTAGAGTTGTCATTTGCAAAGAAGACCTACCACTCTGCTGTCTCCATCATCTAATGACATAAGCGAGTATCCGTTTGTCCATATTCTTTAAGATTATTGGAGACCCGGGTAACAAGAACAAGCTTATTAGTATATGCCCGCTATGGCTGACCCATGCACATAGTTCAGCCCGGAATGGAGATAGACGTTCTGAAGGAGAACAACAAGATCGCCCATGAGAACTACCGCCTCATGAAAAGTAAAGGCATTAAATCCATCGATTTTATGGGGTCCATCGGAGCCGGGAAGACCGCCATCATCATCAAGTTGGCCGAGAAGCTTAGGGCCAAGGGCGTCCGCGTATGCGCCATCGCCGGGGACGTTACCGGCGCTGATGATTACACCAGGTTCGAGAAGTCCGGCTTAGATGCCGTGAATTGCAACACCGGCCATGAATGCCACCTTGACGCTAACCTTGTCAAGAAGACTTTGGCGGAGATTGACTTGGACAACTATGACGTTATCTTCATAGAGAACGTTGGGAACCTGGTCTGCCCTGCAGACTTCCCATTGGGTACCGATTATAGGGTGGTCGTCATATCAACCACCGAGGGCGATGACATGGTCAGGAAGCACCACGACATTTTCATCCACTCAGACGTGGCTATTCTCAATAAGATCGACATCGCCGACGCCGTAGACGTGGACCCGGAGATCATAGCTAGAGACTATAACAAGCTCATGGGCGGTATAAAGAACATCTACAAATGCAGCGTTAAGAAGGAGCATGGGCTCGACGATATCCTAGCCGCCCTAAAGCTTTGAGGTGTCGAATGAAGGTTCTCGTCGTTGGCGGAGGAGGCAGGGAGCATGCGGTCGTGGAGACGCTGTCCCGCTCCGGCTCCGAAATATACGCTGTGATGAAGAACGCCAACCCAGGTATCATCGCCAGGTCTAGAGAGTACATGTTATGTGACGAGAAAGACGTTGCCAGGGTGTGCGGTTTTGCCAAAGAGAAGGGTGTCGAGCTCGCGTTCATCGGCCCCGAGGCGCCCCTCGAGGTTGGGATCGTAGATGCGCTGGAGGCCGAGGGAATCCTCTGTGCGTCTCCCACAAAGGCGGCGGCCAGGATAGAGACCTCCAAGACGTTCATGAGGGAGCTCGTGAAGAAGCACGGGATCCAAGGCAACCTGAGATTCGCCCACTTTGACAATGCTGTCGACGCTGAATCGTACTTAAAGACTATCGACCATGATATCGTTGTTAAGCCTGTAGGACTCACCGGCGGAAAGGGAGTCAAAGTCCAGGGAGAGCACCTGCACTCCATGGAGGAGACCATGGCGTACATCAACGAGATCTTCGACCAGAACATTGGCTGCGCTGGTGTCATCCTCGAGGAAAAGGTCATGGGGGAGGAGTTTACCCAGATGGTCTTTGTCGACGGGAGGCGCATCGTGTCCCTCCCGTTGGTCCAGGACCACAAACGTGCTTACGAGGGCGATGTCGGTCCCAACACGGGCGGCATGGGCTCCTACACAGATACCGATCATCTCCTCCCATTCATAACCAGGCAGGAGAAGGATATCGCAATCTCCATCCTCCAGTCCATCGTGGATGCCATGATCGAGGAGGGCTGCCCATATAGGGGCACCATGTACGGTCAGTTCATGCTCACGGTCGACGGGCCTAAGATCATCGAGATTAATGCCAGGTTCGGCGACCCAGAGGCAATGAACGTTCTGTCTCTGATAAGGGACGATTTTGAGAATGTTTGTCTTCATATGGCCACGGGCACCCTGGACAGGAACGTAGAGTTTGCCAGGAAAGCCACCGTGTGCAAGTACGTTGTTCCCAATGGGTATGGAATTAAGTCCGAGTCTGGCCACGAGATATCCGTGGACGAGGACGCTGTAAGGAAGTGCGGCGCGATGGTCTACTACGGCAACGTGGACATGAGGGACGGCAAGTTCGTCACCGGCATGTCCAGGTCTCTGGGGATCGTGGGCATCGCTGACACCCTTGACGAAGCCGAGGCCAATTGCGAGGCCGCGTTAAAACATGTGAAGTGCGACGCCATGACGGTCCGCCACGACATCGGCACCCGCGCGCTGATCCAACGCAGGATCGATCACATGAGGGAACTCCGCTCCACATGATCAGGATAGCTGTCAGGTTCGCATACCTGGGGGAGAGATTTTCCGGCTCCCAGATACAACCGGATGTCAGAACCGTGGAGGGGGAGATGAAGTCCGCCCTCCGCAGGGTCCTGAAAACCACGGACGAAGAGCTGAACCTCAGAATCGCCAGCCGCACAGACAGGGGCGTCAGCGCCCTTGGCAACGTGGCAGTGTTCAACTCACCCTTGGAGGACCCCGAGATCCTCCTAAAGGCACTCAACGCCGTCTCCGACGGCGTGTTCTACACATCATTCGCGCTGGTGGATGATGATTTTAACCCTAGGAGGGCATCCCGTAGGACCTACCGTTATATCCTCCCGTCAGAGGGGATAGACATCGGGCTTGCGAAGGAGTGCGCCTGTCTGTTTGTGGGGGAACATGATTTCAGGAGGTTCTGCCGCCCGAACGGAAAGTCCACTGTTGTGACCATAGACTCCATCGACGTGTCTGAGGAAGAGGGTGTCATCGTCCTCACTTATACCGCCGAGTTCTTCCTTTGGAACATGGTCCGTAGGACTGCGGCCGCCATTGAAGAGGTAGCGTCCGGCCACAGCACCCTCGCCGACGTCTTAGAAGCATTGAAGGGGAAGGAGGTGAACTTCGGTATAGCTAGGCCCGACGCGCTGACCCTTGTGGAGGTCTTTTACGAGGGTATTGTCTTCACTACCTGTCGTAACAGTGTGCTCTCGTCAAAGGCCGGTGAGGGGGAATTCTCCTCCGGTTTGTGTCTGAGCTTCTATAAGACCGTTCAAAATTTATGACCTGCGAGCCGATACTAACCTATGGAAGATGTCTCTGAGAACGTTCGTTCTGTGGTAGGGATTCTAAAGCATATAAAAAGGAGCTGTGATCTAACCATTTTCAGGTCCCGCTGCGTCATTAGGCTGAGTAAAGGTTTCTACGAGGTGCATACTAAAGCCAACATCGCCCCCAGGCCTCGTGAAGCTGGAGGAGGTCATGGACGACTTCCTGTCCACCAGGACTACTAAGGTGCCCTATTCCAAACCCTCCAGGACGGGATGACGGAGTACGTTGAGGTCAAAATCCTGGTCGCCATCACGTCCGGCGGACGGGTTCTGTCCCAGTCGAACCTCGAGACCTACACCTCCGTATGGATCTTAGACTCACAGACTGTGGTCACGTCCGTTCGATGGAGGACGATACTGACGACACTAGAGCCTATTTCACTGCTATAGAGAAGATTTCCGAGAAGCTGATGCCCCTTGTCGAAGGGGAAGAAGTGAGTAAGGGAGGGTTAACCCTTCCCTTTTTGATTTCGGGTTCTTAGCGTCTGGACTTCGGCTTCCCGTAGTTCTTCACAGGCTTGCGGTAGACCCAGACCATGACTAAGGCTAAGACGACGATCACGATTACCAAGAGCACGATGATCCAGGTGTAGTCGTTATCGCCGATGTAGAACGTGTGCACCATTTTCAAGCCCTCAATGTCTACCATGTTTCCATCGTCCATTGAAGCGACGTGGAATTCATGAATTCCCACGCCGGCGTCTGTGATCCACTTGTAGGTGATAGTGGTTGTGCCATTAGCATCGAGATCGATGCTAGTGAGGCTGTCGTCCATATTCTCGCCATCAACGTAGAAGTAGAGGTCGTATCCCTTGAGGGGGCTGTTAGAATTATTGGTCAGGGTGACCGACAGCATGATGGGCTCCACCACGCTGATGACGAACTCCTCGATCCTCGTGATCGTTTCTTCGTGGATCGTCTCCTTCCCTTCGTCGTCGGTCTCGGTGTAAATGACTTCCACCTTGAATTCGACGATCAAGGTGCAGTTACCGGCATCATCGGGGGCGGACACTGTTAACGTCTTGGCGACGCCATTGTCCAGGTCGCCTAAACTGGGACTGACGCCATTGCTGACAGTGTCGCCATTACTGTCGACCAGCCTGACAGTGTAGGAGATGGACATGCTCAGGTCCTGGTAGTCATCGAAATCATGGTTGGTGTAGATGATATGGTACTCAGCATTGTCGCTGACCCCGATCACTGTCTTTTTTCCACTGATGTTTGCAAAATCCGCGTTCACCCCTTGGGCGGGAACGAGGCAAATAACGATTATCGCCAGGACGGTGACGGCCGCGGTGATCTTGTTTAGTTTCTACATGTGAACACTCCCCTCTTGCTTGCGAACCATAATATGACGATGAGCATCAGCAGAATGATCGTGATAAGGAACCAGATTCCTCCGGGCACTCCGGATCTCTCGTCGAGAGCGCCGCCGCCGGAGACGGTCATGTCGTTGACGGAGACCTCCACGCTGTAGGCGGAAAGCTGCATGGACTGAGCGCTGCCTCCGTCAATGCTCACTTGGGCGATGATGTCGGGGATCGAAGCGACGTCCTCACCCGAGGTCAACATGAGCTTGACGTAGAGCACGGTGGTCTGCAGTCCGTATGCGTCGAAGATCTTGCCGAGCTCGGCGATGACCTTCCCGTCCTTGTCCACAACCGCGGCGGTCCATTCGCTGGGGACGTTACTGACGTTGACAAAGACCTGGTGCGTGTAAGTGTCATTGTTGACGAAAGTAATCGCAAACAAGTACTGATAGGCGGAGATCACGTTGTTGGCAGCCCTGTTGTCATTGCTTCCGGCGGTGAGGATCTCATAGCCACTGCCCGTCCTGTCCCCTCCGTTGGTGATATCGAGGGTCTGGGATTCGCCCCCGTTGATGTCCTGGATTGTGAGGGTCATCCCGTCGGATCCGGGGGCTACGCGGTTCGCGTCGTAGGCTCCGCGAACAGTGATGGTCCCGGTGCTGTTGGCGGGCACGTTGAGGGAGTACGCCTCTTCAAGAGCCAGGTCGGATCCGGAAATGATGAGGTAAGTCATCTCCCTACTGGTGTTGTTGGTGATTTCGAATATGACCTTGGCGCTGCCAGCTGAGAACTGGGATCTAGTGATGGAAGCCTCGAAGTCGGGCAGCTTGTCGTCGGTGTCGTCCTCGGGCGCCTCGAAGCTGAAGACCATGATGTTGCGGACGGCTCCGTCGGAAAGGTTGGTGAGAGTCCCGTCGGCGAAGAAATAGCATAGTTCGGAGTCGATGGTGGCAATAACCTCCGCATGCACGTCCACGGAGGACAGGTTGGCGGGGAGGGTTAGGGTATAGGACCCGTCGGTGACATCGAATTCGCGCTTGACCTCCCTGTCGTCGTTTTGATAGTATATTGTGATAGTTCCGTCAGCGATTGTTCCGACCGTCCCTGTGATTTGCTTGCTCTCATGGGAAGCGGTGATGTCGATATCATACTCTCCGAATTTGATCTCTCCAGTGAGGTCGAGGTATCCGTAGGCCAGTAGGGACGTGGTGTTGCCCTCGTCGTTGGTGCTGACGTTGGTGGACATAAGGTAGTATTTGTATCCGACCTCAACGTAGTACCCGCCGTTGAACCTGTGGTAGTTCCCGCCGTCGGTGTTGATAGATACGATGTCGGTCTCAGCGTTGGTTACGTTTAGCTTTACAACGGTCTCGACATTATCGATCTGGTAGAACTCGATGGTGCCGGGGTACAGATTCATGGTCCCGCTATAATAGTAGCCGGTGGAGCCGTCGATGGTGACGGTGTACTGGCCGGGACGGAGTTTATAAGTCTTACCCGCCTCGAGGAACTGCTCCTTGCCCTTGTCGTCCTTATTAAAAAGGATTTCCATGTTGTACTTGGGGGTGTATCTGACTGGCTTCACGTACTGCTCCTGGTCTTCATCCTCGAAGTCGCGAACCTGGATAGTCAGAGTCGAGGAGTTGTTGCTGATGCCGGCGTCAACGGTTCTGGTCATGCTGGTGCACGAGAAGTACAGGTTGTTAACGTACGTCCCCTCTACGTTGTTCAGGGAAATCGTAGACTCCACGTTGTCGGGAATGTAAAAGTTTACGACACCGTTAGTGTTAGTCATATTGTACAGTACGTACTCCGTTCCGTTGTACTTGAAGGTGATCATTCCGAGAACGAAAGGCAAGTAGGCGTCAGACTTGTTGGTCCCGCGGTCGTATCTGAGGGTGTATCCGATCCTTCTCCCGTCAACTAGGTTGATCTCATTCATGTCTGTGTCCTTATCGATTTCTATGCTTCCGAAGTAGACCATGTTGCTGCCGTTGTTAGCATCCACAGTGTAGATGCCATTGGGCAGAAGAGCGGTGAAGTTACCCTCGGAGTCGGTGGAGATGGTGTAATACTCATTGTTCACGCTGATGAACTGTATGGTTCCGAACTTGCCGTCGTCACTATCCACAAGCTGTCCGGAGACCTTGTTGATGTCGTTGATCTCCAGGTTGACAGAGTCGCCACCCGTGTAGGATGTGTGATAGACGTGATCCAGGATCCCGTAGACGGTGTAGAGCATATTTTCGGTCCCGATGCTGATGGGGACATCAAACATGACCCGTCCCTCATAAACGTAAGAGAGAGTGCTGAATGATCCCGCGGAGATTATTAGTACAAGGTTGTCGGGGGCATCGTTGACAGTGACCGTCTGGGATTGGTAAGCCGTGACGGTGATGGTCCTGTTGCTGCTATTGATGTTAACAATGCTGGAGTGCATCGACACGTAGCCATTGCCGACGTTGATACTGTACTGGCCGGAAATCGCGGTGATGACAGCCTTTCCGTTATCGACCACTGCAGAAAACTGGGCCCCCGTGGACTGGTTAGTGGCGGTTACTACGACGCCGTCGAGAACAGAGTTGCCGTAGACATCGTTGACGGTGACGGTAATCGTTCTAGTGGTAGGCAAGACCTGGAATCCGATATTGTCGCCGGGGTAGACTGTCACGCTCCCGGTACCTATGGAAGATCCGGAGGAGTTGTACAATGTATAGGTGTACGTTCCAGGCAGGATGCTGTCGATGTTGATGGTGCCGTCATTGATCTGGATGTCCAGGTCCTGGGCATTCCCCTTAAGCTGGAGAAGCATCGGCTCGGCATCGTAAACCTTGTCTCCGATGACGACCTCCCCCTTCACGGACGTGGCGGGGATGTCGACCTCCATCTGAAGATTCGAGGACGTGAAGTTGTAGAGGACGACATCGCCGATGCTAATGGTTAGCCTGTAATCACCGTCGGGTACGATGACCTCGTAGACGCCTTCGGCGAAGGTCCTAGTCTGAGAGTAAAGGACGTACTGTCCGTAGGTCTCATTGTAATGATAAACAGAGACAGTGGCCCCCTCGATGCCGGCGGATTTGGATGTGACCTTACCCTCGATTGTGGAGGAGTTGGAGGGGATGCCGGTGTAGTGTAGCATCACGATGGATGCAAGGTAGTTGATGGTGCCGCCCTGCTCGACCTGGGACGCCATGGCCTCGTAGGCGTCTATGTACTCCCATCCGTCGTCGGTCACGAGGGCGTCGTTAGAGGCATTATACATGACCTGCCAAAACACGACTTCGTACCCAGTCAGCCCGTATCCGGGGATGGCTTTGGCAGAAGAGTTGGAGTCATCGCTGGAGGACAGAGCCATTAGGTACGAGTAGGAGCTGCTGTAGCCCGCCTCGGACGCGGAAGGCCCGATCATAGCCTTCCAGAGGAAGGTGTCGTACAGGGCGTCTGTGTAGACGGTATATCCGAAATAGGTGTTGTAGAAGTAGAACTGGTTCGCGGCGCCGTAGTTGTCTACAGAGTAGTCGCCAAAGTAGGCGATGGTGGAAAACACACTGCCATCCCCGTACTGCAGGGGCAACATGGAGAAGTCTAGGACGACGTAGGAGATCATATCCCCAGACATGGTGCATACGGCGTCATAAGCGTTCATAATCTGGACGTCGCTCATTCCTTTGAGGATGGTGTTGATGGACGCCAGGTACACGACGTTCTCATCGGTGATATTGGACTTGACACTCCCGTAGGTCACGGGGTCGGCGAAGATGGCGGCCCTTGCGGAATCGGTGTCTTTAATGTAGGTAGCTACCTGCTCGTAGATCTCCTGATTGTCGAAGCAAGACGAGAAGTCAGTGTCGGGATAGGACATCATAATGCGCAGCATCATAGCAGCGACGGACCCGCCTGCGCCTTCGGCGAGGTACATGTGCGAGACAGCGGATGCCCCGCCGCCGGTATTGTCGACGACTGTGTCGAACCCGCCCTGGGCGACGGCGTCGTAGGCGTAGTCAATCCAAGAGACGAGTGCACCGTCCTTGGGGACATCCTCCATGGACTCCCAGAGGTCCCCTATGGGGTAGGAGTCTCCGGTCCTAATCGTGTACTGGGTGTTTCCGGTGAAGTAGTAGTCCGCATTGGAGTTGTTAGAGATTCCTGCATCGACCGCGAAAGATACATTAGGGACAATAATAAGGAAGACTACGATAAGCACGGAGACGAACGGGAATGGTTTGATCAGCTTTTTAAAGGCTCCGGGGAACCCAGCGGCCTTGATCGAGAAGGCCCACTCCTTGAGGTTTGCCTTCTCCAAGACGCGGACTACGACAACCGCGGAACCGACTGCGAAGACGCATCCGACGACCGCGGCGGTGGCGTAGGAGGTCCAACTTGCAAAGAACATAATAAACATCCAGGCGGTAATAAAAAGTCTGGTTGCGGAATGGTCCTTCTTGAAATAGACGTAGACACTGTAGATTGCGTAACAGATGGGCAGCCACATGGTGAGCCATCCGTAGTACGCGGAGACGTTGGACATGGACACGTGGCTGTTGGCTAGCTTGTCCATGATAGAGTTAGTGTAGGGACTGTTGCCGTAAATGAGGGCGTTGTACAAGTCGGGCGCCGCGACGGCGAGCACAGTAATGACGACCATGAATACAACGACAAGTGCCGGAATAGTGATTATCCAAGGCTTAGAGCGCACTACCATGAAGACCAGCGAGAGCACAATGAAGATTACGGTCATCATCAAAGATCCAGAGTAGACGGCGTTCCAGAGGCCGGCGGGCAGGTAGTATGCTGCGGGGATTAGGATACCGACTAGGATCGCGACGATGTATCCGAGGAGGACATCCGTAAAGTCCCTTCCATTGAAACGATTGATGACAATCTGAAGGACCATCGCGTTGACCAGGAGGATGATGAGGACCCGGAAGCCGTTCCATGTGAGGGCTGCGAGCGCCAGGAAGATACCTGTGAGGAGCGCGTTGACCAGGATTGACTTCCTAGACGCAACCTCGGCGTCAGCGGTCTTGACCATCCTGACAGCGAACCAGGACATGAACGCCACGAAGAAGGCAGCGAGCCCATACTCGGTTCCACTAGAGAAGACAGTGGTGCTGATGGGGAGCGCCAGGAAGGCGAACATCATGGCGGCCACGACGCCAACCCTTTTACCAAACATTTCTCTACCGACGAAGTAGACGGGAATGCATGTCAGCATCCCGATGATGGGGTTTAGGACGGCAATGGCGGCGGAAGCTGCTTCTGCGGTTCCCATTCCGGTGGCGATCAGCACGGACGCAATCCCGGCGGCTATGAAGTCCACCAGGGGCGGATAGACATTGAGTCCACCCAGAGGATAGTTGACCGCCGAATCGATCATCGAGTGGCTTCCGTTGAGTATGCTTTCGATGATATGCAAGTGATATTGCGCACTCAGACCGCCCGACAGTGCGAAGTCGCCGTCGGCAGAGATGCCATATGCGAACATCGTGCGAAGCAGGAATGCCATGATCACGATGACGCAGAGCGAGAGCGCACACCAGTGGTTCCTAAACC
>CAZIJM010000017.1:0-13796 GCA_964539695.1 uncultured Methanomassiliicoccales archaeon
CTGGTCCTACTCCCGGTATGTCTTCAAGGGTTTTGGTGACCATTGGAATATCCTCTAGAAGTCCATCTTCGACTCGGTATTTAATCCGATTCAGAGGATCGCCGAAAACTCCGAAAACCCTCTATGGAGGGCGCCTACGAGAAGGACGGTACTCGTAAACGAACGTCACAAAGAAGCGCCCATATGCCACAGTAGATGCGCTCGTACGGAATGTGCAAGATGTAGGGACATGGTGCAAGACGATCGCAGCAATGGCTGTTCACGAGAAGATCTCAGTGTGCAGAGGAAACTTTCGGGGAGGATGCGAACTCCAGCAAAAACAAAGGTGAGAAAGGTAAAGGGACCACCCCTTCGGGGACGATCATTTAGATCACTCATAGAAGCCGCGCTCCATCCTCTTAAGCGCAATCTTGATTCTCTCCACAGGTTCTGTGACAGTCATCCTGATATAGCCCTCAGCGCTCTCACCAAATCCGGTCCCAGGAGTCACGATAACGCCGATGTCGATCATCTCCTGGGTGAACTCCGCGGATGACTTACCGCAGTCGAACCACACGTAAAACGTCCCCCTTGGCATGACCACGTCATACCCGAGTCTCCTAAGACCCTCTACCAGGACTCTCCTCCTCTCAGCATAGACTGCCATGTTGTCGGCGATGAGATCGGGGAGTTTGCCGTCGTTCTCATAGAGTTCCAGCGCCCTGATTCCTGCCTTCTGAATGAAGATGGGGGCACCCGAGTCGATTTGACCCTTGCATTTGGTCAACCCGGCGATGAGGTCGGGGTGGCCGACAGCGTATCCCAGCCTGTAGCCGGTCATGTTGAATGTCTTGGAGAAGGACCCGAACTCGATGGCGTCCGGACCAACCTGCAAGACGGAGGGGGCCTGGTATCCGTCGTAGCACATCTCGGAGTAGGCGGCGTCGTAGCACAGAATAGTCTCGTTCTCCTGGCACCAGTCATAGACCCTCTTCAGGTAGTCCAGGTTGCAGGTGGCACCGGTGGGGTTGTTGGGGTAGTTGATATACAGCATCTTGGCGCCCTTCGGGCACTCGTCCACATCCAGGAGCCAGTCCTTCTCCGCCCTCAAAGGGACCTTCACGCACTTTGCCTCGTTGAAGATAGTGGCTGCTCCAGAATACACGGGGTATCCCGGGGAAGGAGTGATGATGATATCACCAGGATTCACAAAGGCCTGGGCTATGTTAAAGATCGCCTCTTTGGACCCAATGGTGATGCACACCTGGGTGTCAGGGTCTACGTCCACGTAGAACCTCTTCCTGTACCACGCGGCCACAGCCGTCCTGAGGTCCCTCTCACCCTGGGATAAAGAGTATTTCTGGTTGGCGTTGACGCCGACTTGTGCACAAAGCTCTTCGACGATGGTGTCTGGTGTGGGGAGGTCCGGGTCCCCTATGCCGAAGTCGATCATATCCCACCCAGCCGCCTTCTTTTCGGCGGAGAGCTTTTCCAACCTCACAAAGAGGTACGGGGGTATCTGCTTCAGTCTGTCTGCCTGTTCAAAAGATGTCATCATATCAGCTCCGTGTCACCCTCGAAAACCAGCTCTGCCGGCCCCTCCATGAGGACGTATCCGAGGTTCCTGTCGACCGTGATCTTGAGCCATCCACCGGGGAGGTGGACGTCTACCGGCTCCCCGAAGGGGACCAGTCTGTTCAGCGCCGCGGCAGTGGTGGCGGCGCAGGCGCCGGTCCCACAGGCCAGCGTCCATGCCGCTCCACGCTCGTACACGCGGATGAAGATCCGCCCGTCCTCGACTCTGCAGAATTCTACATTAGTCTTGCGGGGGAAGAACGGGTAGCACTCTAGTACGGGACCAAGCCTATCGACTGTTTCATCGTCCAGCTCGGTAAACGTGATAAAGTGGGGGTTGCCCATGGAGATCGCATTGCCTCTAAGGCTCACATCGTTAACCTCGAAAGGCCTGTCGATGAATCTGCCGTCGAAGTCGATGGGGACCTGCCTGCCCTCCAGGATGGGTGCTCCCATGTTGATCCTGACGGTTGAAACCTCGTCGTCCCTCACGGAGACGGTCGCCTCCAGATCGCCGGCAAGAGTGTGGATGGTGAACGTTTCCTTATCCACCAGGTTGTTATCATAAGCGTACTTGGCGACGCACCTGATGCCATTGCCGCACATCTCCGCCTCGCTACCATCGGCGTTGATGATGCGCATAGTTATGTCAGTGCCTTCCCCGGGCAGGATGTACAGCACGCCGTCAGCGCCGATGCCGAAGTGACGGTCACAGGCGATCTCGCACCATGCAGGGTCAACGGACACGTCGCTCTTTGTCCCGTCTAGGAGGATGAAGTCGTTGCCGATGCCTTGGTACTTCCAGAACCTCATATCCTGAGCCTCTCGGGGATGATCTGATGCCTCCACTGCTCTTCCTCGATCTCGGCCTCGCGGATCAGCTCGGCCTTGCCGTTGTTGACGAGGACCTCGGCGCAGAGGGGCCTGGAGTTGTAGTTGCTGCTCATGGAGAACCCGTAGGCTCCGGCGTTGTACACTGCGACGATATCCCCCTCCACCGGATCTGGAAGCACTCTCTCATGAGCCAGATAGTCCCCGGACTCGCAGATCGGACCGACGACGTCGTACTTGTCAGTGCAGGCCCTACCGAACTTGTTGGCCAAGGCCACATAATGGTAGGAGTCGTACATAGTGGGTCTGATCAGGGTGTTGAACCCGGCATCGCAGCCAACGTACTTCTTGATGCCAGCGTCTTTGACGTCATTGACCCTTGTAAGCAGGACAGTAGTGTCGCAGACGATGTACCTTCCGGGCTCCAGGATCAGCGTTTTGATATTGGTCTCTTCCTTGATCATGGCGGTGATGTTAGACGCGAGCTCCTCCACGTCCATCTCCTCCGCCTGGGGCTTGTACGGGACTCCAATGCCCCCACCCATGTCGATGAACTCCAGGTCGACACCTATATTCTTGATCTCGTTGACTAGCTCGATCAGCACCTCCATCATGTCTATGAAGGGCTGGACGGTCTGTCCGCCAGAGCCAATGTGGGCGTGTATCCCCTTGATGTTGAACCCCAGGTCCTTGGCCCTGGCATAAGTGCCTATGACCTTATCCAGAGGAATGCCGAACTTGGCACCTTTCGAGCCGGTTATGACCTTGTCGCTATGCCCCGACCCTACGCCGGGTGTAACTCTAAAGGACACATTGGTGTACGGCGCTATTTTAGCTAGTCTCTCCATTTCGGAAACGGAGTCCAGGTTAATCATTACGCCTAGGTTAGAGACTGCCTTAAGTTCAGCGTCGCTGACGTTGACCCCGGTGTACATGATCCTGTCCGGATCGTACCCAGCCTTCAGGCAGCTCTTAATCTCACCGATGGACACGGCGTCGATGCCGGAGCCTTCCTGCTCGAGCACCCTCAAGATCGCCAGGTTGGTGTTTGCCTTGCAAGCGTAGTGAACCTTGGTGTCCATGAACCTGGAGAATGCGCTATATATGCGCCTGTAGTTCTCTCTCAGTCTCTGCTCGTCGGTGACGTAGACGGGCGTGCCGAACTCATCGGTGATCTCGACGGCGGACTTGCCGCCGATCATCATGATCCCGTCCTTCCCCTCGAATTCCCTCATCATTCGATCACTCCGATATACTTGTCGTGCAGAATTTTCACAACTTCTATAACCTTGTTCATCGGGACGACGAAGTTGAGCGACACGTCGGACGCCCCCTCCGAGATCATCTCGACGTTGGCGTCCGCCTCCTTGACCGCAGAAAATATGTCACCGGACATGCCGCACTTATCCAGGAGGTTATCCCCCACGGCGCAAATTAGCGCGACGTTGTTCTTGACGTCCATCCTCTCGATATCCCCTCCGCTGAGGCCGTTAAGTTGCCTCAGGGTGATCTTTACGTCGTTGTTGTGGACAAGGAACGCTACGGTGGACAAGGAGGTAGAGATTGAATAAATGATCACGTTTATGTCAGCGATCTTCTCGATGATCCTGGCCACTATCGCGGGCCTGTAGGCAATCTCCGCAGAGCTGATAGTGATGATGGACAAATCCGTCTTTGCCGCCACAGACCTTAGCAGCTCGTTCTTGGACTTCCTGATGTGGTGAATCAGCGTGCCGGGCTCCTCCGGTTTGAAGGAGTTCTTCACCTTCAGCGGGATGTGCTTGAGCCTGACCGGCTCGATAGTCCTTGGGTGTAAGACCTTAGCTCCAAAATATGCCAGCTCGGCGGCCTCACCAAAGTTCATCTCATTTATCTTCACAGCGTCGGGGATAATCCTGGGGTCAGCAGACATGAACCCATCCACGTCGGTCCAAATCTCCAGCATATCGGCATCTATGGCGTTAGCGACGATAGCCGCGGAGTAGTCAGACCCGCCCCTGCCAAAGGTCAGTGGCCTCTTCTGGGAGTTTATGCCATAGAATCCAGTGATAATAGGAATGATACCCATAGCCAGCAGCGGCCTGACCTTCATGGTCATCCCGCTGGCGGTGTTCAGCAGGTTGGCGGAACCGTTCATCGGCGGTCCGACCGCCACGATCCCCGCCTCTTCGGATGTGAGGGCAACGGACCTCTGACCCATCATTTCGAGAACGTACGCGAGCAGCAGGGAGGAGAACCTCTCCCCCTGGGACACGACCGCGTCTCCGTAGAATGGGTCGTCTCTGTCCGCCAAGATGGCAGCCCTTAGCCCGTCCAGGCGGGCGTTAAACTCTTTCTTGAACTTCTCCATGGTATCGGGATCACTCTCGAAGAGCTGGGCAGCGGTGACCATGTGTCTGTTGGCGAACTGTTCGATGGCGCTATCCACGTCGGTCAGGGGGTTCTTCACGATGTTAATCAGGTAGTTCGTTATCTTGGACATGGCGGAGACCACTACGACCTTCTCACCCTCTTTGTTTGAGATGATGTTCGTCACTCTCTTCAGGGCCTCGGCAGAACCAACACTGGTACCGCCGAACTTCATTACAGTGATCATATAATCAACTCTTTACATTTGATGAGGAACTCAAGCAATGCCCAGGCCTCTCAGGATGGGGTCTAGGACCTCCCTTCCCGTCTCACTGAGCGGGGTGAGAGGCAATCTCGGATACCCGTTACCGTACCCCATCGTCCCCATGACATACTTAATCGGAATAGGGTTAGATTCGCAGAAGAGCGCCCCGAAAATCGGGAGTAGCTTGTTGTGTATGGACTTCGCGATCTCAAAGTTCCCAGACCTAGCGTTGCAGACCATCTCCGAGACCAGTCCGGGACAGCAATTGGACGCCACGGAGATCACGCCGTCCGCGCCCATGGCCATCAGGGCCAGAGTGATGCTGTCGTCCCCGGACACCACTTCGAAGCCCTCTGGCCTTTTGACGATGATGTTTTGGATCTGTGACATGTTACCGCTGGCCTCCTTAACCCCGACAATACCCTCCAGTTCGGCAAGCTTGAGCATGGTGTCCACGTTGATATTGGACCCGGTCCTGCCGGGGATGTTGTACACGATGATGGGTATGTCTATGGCAGCCTCAATGGCCTCGTAGTGCCTGTAGATACCCTCCTGGGTGGGCTTGACGTAGTACGGGGAGATAGACAGGATCCCGTCCGCACCGAGGTCCTGGGCCTTCCTGCTGAGCATGACGGCCTCGGATGTGCAGTTGCTTCCGGCCCCTGCCAAGATCTTCGCCTTCCTCGCCTCGTCGATCACGATGCTGATAACCCTGAGATGCTCCTCATGATTGAGCATCGCGGATTCCCCGGTGGACCCGCAGGGAATCAGCGTGTTGACTCCGTTGTCCTCCTGGAAGTTCACCAGCTTTCTAAGCGATTCCTCATCAACCTCCCCGTCCCTTGTGAACGGGGTGATGAGAGCTGTTCCAGTTCCTGCGAACATTCTGTCATGCCTCCCCGAAATGCTCCTTGAGGATCAGGCGCGTCCTGGTGCTAAGTATATTGTCATAGCGCCTCACCCTCTCAATAATGTCGTTCAGATGCTGGGAGGACTCCACGTCCACGATGGCGATGATGTCCTGGTCTCCGGTGACCTCGAACACCTCAGTCACGCCGTCGTAGCCGGCGAGTTCCTTAGCGATCTCCTCAGTGTCGGTGTTGACGTCGATGCGGATCTCCACCAGCGCCTTCACGTTACGGGAACTGGTCTTGATCGTGAATCTACGGATGATTCCTTCTTCGGTCATCCTGTGGACCCTACTGCGGACGGTTCCCTCCGAAACACTAAGCTGGTTGGCTATTTCAACGAAGGGGCATCTGGAATCCTTCTTCATTATCTCGATGATCCTCTTGTCAAGATTGTCTATCATAAAACCCCCGCATCTTTTCGGCCATAATTGCTGGCATTCCTTAATATTATATAAATTATCGGAATCCGTGGTGGGGATGGTGAAATCCATAGATTAAGGATGGAAAAAGTTGGAAACGGTTTAACGTTCTACTGATTCCGTAGAATGGCTAAGTTGGTGGAGACGTTGTCGCTGGGCCTCCTCTTGTCGTTGCAGTCGAGAAGGTTGACCTCGAGCTTGTTATAAAAATTACGACATTATTGTCCTCAAATAGCTTGTAGATGACCACTCTATCTGACCGGCATAGTGGGCACTTATGTTATAGTCGTTAACATAGCAGGCCAGCCTACACTCAATGCCAGAATCCAGAAAGTTGGTGAGTCTGGTGCCGGGCAGGAAGCAAGAGTGATCGTTGATCATATAGAGATGCATCTTGGTCTCCCTGATCTCAGCTCCTTGGTCAGGTTAAGGTCCAAGTTGTAGGCAACGGTTACGTGGATGTAGATCCTGGTACAGGCGTTACCTTAGTGTGGTGATCATAGTTGCCGAGTCACCGAGTTATTAGGCATGATGATCTGGTCCTTGTTCCAGCTCTCGAACTCAATGTACATGATCCTGATCTTGTGGACTATGTATGTGTCGCCTCAGGTTGATGAAATCGCCATTCCTAAACGGCCTGGCGGATAGCAGGACAATCCCGTTGAAGAACTGGCTAATAATTTCCTGTGCGCCGAAGATGATTCTTAGGGTGCCACTCCTTATTAAGCTCTTGACGAGGTTCACGCCGAAGACCGTCATGATGATCGTCATCACCGCGATGCAAATTGCCAGTTGCCAATCATCTTGAACAGCGGAATAAGGGACGTTTCTAAACCGTTCATGTCCACCGCATCGTCCAGACCGTCGATGATGGCTATGACGATGAAGATGTAGACCTGCCATGCCAGCACGGAATCGATTACCGCGTAGATAACCAGCGACCCGTATGGACACCCGGTTCATGATGTCGGTGCTCACCTCGATGATGATCAGGCACTCGACCGCCACCACGAACATCAGAATGAAAATCATCTTGGTCAAGAGTAGGTCAACTTCTTCTTTTCCTTGGAGGTCTTCCTAGAGCCGACGAACCTAGTCAGCAGGGAGATGATTTTGCACATGATGATGGCGATGATCCAGAGGATCAGTGTAATAATGGCAGTAAACCAGAGTTCGTTGGAGGATGCGGGTAACATGTTGGGAAAACGGTCCGAAGAACTGGTTGTAGGAACTATCCAAAGTGTACACAGAGTCAAGACTCACAGTATTGACACGTAGACATCAAAATAATTGCCGCTGTCGCTGGAGCTCATGCCCAGGTCCTAAACCTTAGCTGAATCCACTCCTCCCAGGTCTGGGTGCTCACCAGGCGCTCAATGGTAATCGTCAAGATGACGATCGCTATATGCCTTCTGTCAGAGTCGCCCGTCGGGTAGATGATGCTACACCGGAGAAGCTACCTATGATGGTCTCGTGCGACACGTTCACCCGCCCCAGATCTGATCGTAGACGTCCAGGCTGAGGTAATTGCTGAAGAGATTGATAATGTAGAGGACGATACTCCTGCTCTAGCTGGCGTCAAGGCTGATGTCGATGGAAATTCCCTCTCTTTGTCGACGTTAATGATGATGTTGTTGGATTTATTGTGTTTGTGTCGTTGGATGCCACCACAGACATGGTCACAGCGACCATCAGCGCGATAAGTAGAAAAACCATCGTCTTCTTGATATCCAGGTTTAATGACTTTATATATATCAAAATCAATCTGTTTTACATAAGAAATACGCGCGAATCGTCGCTCGTACGCGCTTTTACGAATGGACGCTACGCACACTTGTTTAAAGTTGGATATATCGTAAGGTATATGGAATCTCTGATCGCATCAGTGTGGGTATCGGTTGTCGGGCCGTCTTAGTCGTAGCAGCGACATGCAATCTCCGCACGCACAAGGTGCCCGATCTATGCTGGTGAGTGCTCGACGCCGTTAACTACTCATTCGGGCTGCTGGCACAATGAAGGTCCTGCGATTTTGTGATGCTCCTTGTGTCTTATCTCGGACAGTTGGTTCTCTTGATCAGCCTGCTCTCTGAAAGGATATGCTGCATCACGACGGCCACCCTTTTCGCGGCCTGATCTGCTTTCACAGTAACTCCGACGCTGACTACGGGATCTTTGGCTCCAGTGTCATTGGTGGCGATGTGCCTGCTGTTCCTAAGTATGTACCAGATCCGCCTACTCAAAGGGGGCGCAGACACCAAGTGCAGATGTACCTGACCCTGGCCTTCCTGATCTATCCCATGACGGATTCCCTCCCGGTCCTGTGGGAGGTCCCGTACCCCGCGTCCCTGGCCCTAAACCCGTTGGTCTCTATGTTGATCGTTACACTAGCTCTGTTGCTATTCAATGCATACAGATGGCCTTCTGGAATGTCAGATTATGGAGGCTCTACTGGGACATGTTCGCGAACTACAATATGAGGAGATTAAGTGCGCACCGCCCATGTCTGGTCAGTCGAGAAGGTGTCGGATGCCATTATCGTGCACTGCCACTTATCCGACAACAGGGATTTTATGCTGGACGGATTGGAGGTGGTCGGAAACGCAGGCGTGCTCGTGACCCCAATGTTTCGCTCTTACTATTGGTGGCCGCGGTCTTCACGGTGACGATGGTATTGGGGAGCTCTCTAGCAACCCCCCCTCCCCCCCCACTCCTCTCTGCTTCGTAAGTTTCAGGGTGTTGCAGACGTCTGTGAAGGAGTTCGCGCAGTCGGTGTGGAAGTGTATTCCCAGTCCGGCCTCTCGAATCTGACTCTTATCTCAAGCAAAGCGCCCTCCAGGTGTCCTCCGACTGGGTAAGGACGTCGTCAGTATCCATGGTCGTGATGCTCCCCTCCTCCACAATGACGTCGCCCTGGCACATCACCGTTTTAACGTTTAGGCTGTTCCCGGAGTAGACGATATTGGCGATGATGTTCTCGGGCATCAGGGGCCTGAGGTTCGGTGCCTTCCCGTCAAGGATAACGATGTCTGCGTACTTACCAGGCTCTATGGACCCGATGAAGTTCTGCATACCCACCGCCCTGGCACCATTGATCGTGGCGAAGTCGAGGAGTTCCTGGGTGCTAGTGATCATGGGGTCCCACCTGCTGGACTTCTGCAGGAGTCCCAGAATCTTCATCTCGGCGAACATGTCGAGGGTATTGTTCGTGGCGTTGCTGTCCGTCCCAATTGAAACGTTAACGCCGTACTTCTGGAACTCGGGTACCGGTGCAACACCGCCGGTTGCAAGCTTCATGTTGGACACCGGGCAGGATGATATGGACATGCCTGTCTCGCCCATGAGGCGGACCTCCCTGAGGGTGAGCCAGGCGGAATGTGCAGCGACACCCCTAGGTCCGAGGGCTCCGATGCTGAACAACCACTCAGTTGGGCGCATGCCGGTCTTATTCTTGTGGTCGTTGACCTCTCCGCGGGTCTCGGAGAGGTGAAAATTCATCGGAGCACCAACTTCGTCGGAGAACTCTTTAGCCTCTACGCAGGTATTCTCGCTGCACACGTAGACGCCCTGGAGACCCACACCCGGCACGATCTTGCGTTCGTCCTTGAACCTCCGGTAAAAATCCTTGCAGTTCTGGAGGGGGTTGCCCTTTTGGGTGGTGTATTCCTCGTCCAGGACACACCAGCACAGCACCCCCCTGATCCCGGCCTCCTGGGTGGCCCCCGCGATCACGTCCTCGGAGTAGTAGAGGTCCATGAAGGTAGTCGTTCCGCCGCGCATCATCTCCATGCATCCCAGCTTGGTCCCCAGCGCTAGGTCTTTATCGGTCCTGTCGGAGTCTATCTTGAAGATCTTGTCCAGAAAGTCCGGGAACGTGAGGTTATCGACGACTCCTTTCATCACGGACATGGCGACGTGCGTGTGGGTGTTAATCATCCCGGGCATAACAATGTCGCCCGCGGCGTCGATTTCCCTGTCGGCAGTTCCGTTGTACTCCGGGCCGACCGAGATGATCCTCTCGCCGTCAATCACCACGTCACCTCTTAGAATACGCCTGGACTTGTCCTGGGTTACGATCCATGCGTCGCGGATCGCTGTTATCATGGATTGACAATGACCTTTGGAGATATTAACGACTTTGTGCTGTCGGGCGAGCTGAAAACCGCATATACCTTTTTGGTAATTGGGGGTGCATGAGCTTCCGCATAACTTTCCTCGGGACAGGTGGCGGTCGTCACACAACGATGTACCAGGTCCGCTCCACTGGCGGTATGCTCATAGAGCACGATGACAGATTCCTGCACGTGGATCCCGGGCCGGGAGCCCTAGTCCAGATGCAGAGGATTCGTTACGACCTCACCCGCACGGAGTCTGTCATCGTCTCCCACTGCCACCCTGACCACTACTCCGACGCCGAGAGCGTCCTGGAAGGGGTCTCCCGTGGGGGATGGGTCAGGAGGGGGCACCTATACGGGTCGGAAACTGTCATCAACGGCTATGGAGGGCTGGGGCCGTGCATCTCTTCATACCATCAGGGCGTCGTCGAGGATGTAACTGTGCTCCATCCTGGCGACGTATTGGATGTGGACGGGCTGAAGGTAGACATCTGCAAGGCGATTCACAGCGACCCCACCAATGTCGGGTTCAGGTTTCACACAAAGCATGGGAGCGTGTCCTATGTCAGCGACACTGAGTACAAGGACGAACTGGCTGATCAGTACGTCTGGTCCAGGGTCCTCCTCTTACCCGTGACAACGCCCACCGGTAACCGCATCAAGTACCATCTGTGCACTGACGACGCTGTTACGTTCGTGGAGAGGGTGAGGCCCGAACTTGCAATTTTCATACATCTGGGGGTTGTTATCATCCGTCGTGGACCAGAGTATGAGGCCGAGTTCGTGGAGAGGGCCACCGGGATTAGGACGATCGCCGCAAAGGACCTGATGACGTTGGATGTGGGTGAAGAGCTGGTCATCGGGGATGCGGAGGCCCATGAGCCGGGGTGGATTCCGGACTCTTCACCCTGATGTCACTGGATAAAACCCCATATCACCCCTGAATGTCATCGATCCAGAGTTGATGTACGATGTGTAGCCCACGGAGAACTAGCTGCAGGTGGTCTCCACCGCGCGGTACACGGGCCCGTTTGGATCCCTTGGCCGTATGGCCGACCTTCGTTATGTACTGGACCTCGAGTTCCTCTAGGTGCTTGTGGGACACCGGCTTAAAGCTGTCCAACATCAACCATGCGAACACGTGTTCGCTCTTCCCGCTTATGGCCGTTTCATATCCGGTCTCGATATACAGGGCGCAGAGTAGCGTTGCGCTGTTCTCGCAGTCGTCGTAAAAATGGTATAGGGTTTCCTGTGGCACGCCCGATACTCATTTCTCTTGTACGGGCCGTAGTCCCACCCCATCCTCATCTCGTCGTTGTATATCGTGCTGGGGTAGCGAACGTTCATCTACACGAACGATACCAAAAAATCCGGGTAATCCTGACCGTCACCAGGATCCCCGCTGAGACGGACATACTCTTTGGTCAGTGTCGCCTAGAGACTGTCTGTCAGGTTAATCTGTGACCACTATATCCGGGAGGTTGAAGAAGTCTGAGTCACCTCAAACACCAATGACTGTGTTTCGTGTCCTGCTTCTATCAAAGACTGACATGAACCAATACAGGTAGTGGTGTACGATACTGTAGCCCTCACGACCGTCCCGTCCATGTTGTAGTCCTAGGAGAGCTCGTAGTCAATCTTGTCGTACATTGTGACTCCAAAGGTCTCCTCTCTGATCGTCACTGTGTAGTTCTCGGCGTCCAGACTCGGAGTCTCGAAGGTCACGTTGTAGACCTCTGTAAATCTATTGCTCTGGTCCGTCTTGTAGTAAGGCGCAGTTGTCCAAGACGTGCCACGGCCTGACTCGGGCGCGTAGATCGAGCATGTGGCCACGTCGGCTTCCAGCCAGTTGGGCAGCCCGGTCACGTGCATGCCCGTCGGGACAGGGTCCTCCGGACGGGACTGTCCTCTGGGGCGTCATTGTCAAGAACGAGGACAGTGATCACCACAATGACACGATCACAGCCAGGGCTGCTATCGTGATCGAAACGAGTTTGAGTGAGTTTGACCCGTAGTATCTCTACGGACTGGAACTCTGTCCCGGTTCGGATATTGCTTTTTAGAGGATTTTCCATCTAATGATGGTCAAATTGTGGTACTCGATATACTTAGGGACCGCCACCGACTACCCGGACATGTATCGATCGAGACTTCCCCGAGCTTCACGTCGGCAGCAGAGGCATTTCCTGGCCCTGTATTTAGTCTCCTTGACCGCAGACTGCTTGGCCGCCCTGATGAGCTCCGATAAGTCCCTGACTATATACGACACCCTGAACTCTAGCGCCCCATCGTAAGACGTCATGACTCCGAGGAGCTTCTCCAGCGAGTCACCGTCGGCGTCCACTGTTATCGAGATGCTGTGGGAGTGGTGGTACCCTGCGAACGCTGGGGTGCCGTCCTGAGTGCTCCTGTATACGGTATCTGAGGAAAAGCTGGTGGTCTTGAGGTTGTCCATGTCGAAGCCAGAGTCGCCGATCAACTTCCTGAGTGAGGATAGGGCCTCTGCGGACGCCTTGACGACCTCCTGGTAATCGCCCGTGGTTCCGATGATTTAATCATTCACGACTATGGCGTCTGGCCTCCTGCATGCGATGCCCGAGCCTGTCATGGTAATAGTCTTGTCCATGCCCATTATCGATGGTGACAGATAAACCGATTTTAACGTATCCCACTGTCTTGGCTACGTATCCTACATATCTATGATCCTCCTTGTCAACTTATAAACGCCCAAATTATAGTAGAAACCGATGGCTAGGATTTTAGAAGTAGGGGAGAGGCGGCTCGTAGAAGACTTCAGAAGTTTCATAAAAGCCGGTGGACTAGTTGGTCCCGGGGATGACGCCGCGATACTAGAGAACGGCACTGTTGTGTCCTCCGACATCGTCTCCTTCGACAGGCACTTCCCCGCCATGATGACCTACGAACAGTTCGGATGGTACTCTGCAGCTGTCAGCTTCAGTGATCTAGCCGCTATGGGCGCGAGACCGACTGGCTTCGTCGCATCCCTCGCTCTGCCTCAGGACCTGGAAGCGCAGGCAGCCTACGACATCATGAGCGGCATTGACCAGTGCTGTGAGTTCTGCGGCACGGCCATCGTCGGGGGCGACACCAAGCCGGGCCCAGGGATCATCGCTGGGACCGCCCTTGGGACTATGGATGGCAGGCACCCTATGCTCAGGAGTGGCGCTTGCGCCGGGGATGTAGTGGCGGTCACCGGACCGTTGGGAGGTCCCGCTGCTGCGTTCATTTCGCTTGACCTAGGAATAAATGCCCCCGAGGCCATGGATACCCTCTACGTCCCCATCCCAAGGGTGGAGGAGGGGATCGCCATGGCTGGATCCGGGGCGGTCACATC
>CAZIJM010000018.1:0-13601 GCA_964539695.1 uncultured Methanomassiliicoccales archaeon
CTCAAGTACTCGAAGAGACCGGCAATGGATTCATGATGAAGGGTGACCGAGCCGGTCCGATGACCGGTTCGGTCTGTCACGTCTATCGAATTGTTCAACAGTGTTCGAGACATGGCAACCATTATAAATCAGATTGCGATGGCTCTGTCTGCGCTCTGGTAGTGTAGCGGCCAATCATTCGGCCCTTTCGAGGCCGACACTCGGGTTCGAATCCCGACCAGAGCACCATCACCGTTCTCGCATTACACTCCCAGAAGCCTTTTCCTATACGCTGCGCTCTTCTTCGCGATCTCGTCCACGTTCCTCCTATCGATGATGTACACCTCCGGAAGCTTCCTCGGGTGCGCGGCAAGCATGGCGTCCACCAGGTTTCTGTCCGGGAATCTGGCCTCCTTCAGGTACCTCCTATCCCAGTTGCGGGCTAGGTCCAGCATAGACTCAATTCCGCGGCTGAAGAACTGTTCGGCGAACACCGCGCCCACTGTGGAGTCTTTAGAGAGTATCGCTATAGTGCTCCCTCTCACGGCGAAGTCTGTG
This sequence comes from uncultured Methanomassiliicoccales archaeon, assembly GCA_964539695.1. GTDB lineage: Archaea > Thermoplasmatota > Thermoplasmata > Methanomassiliicoccales > Methanomethylophilaceae > Methanoprimaticola. The sequence continues at coordinate 538 of CAZIJM010000018.1, forward strand.
CCGTTGAAGGATACGGATACTCCCCCGCCGTCCCTGACCAGGTCTATGGCCTGGAAGTCGGTGTTGTCCCCGCCTACGTAGAACGTGCTTTCCAGATCTATGTTGGTGTAGCGCCTGATGTCCAGCAGCCGGTATGCCTTTTTGTGGGATGTCACCGGAACCACGGACTCCATGAGGCTCATTGCGTTGAGCTCGGGGATCCTTTCCTGAAGGATGTCGTCCAGGGTCCTGATGATCTTCACATCGGCCTCGTTCACCTCAATGGGCACGTTGAGTTCGTACTCCACCTTGGGTATCCTCAGCGACGAGATGGTCTCGGTCATCTCCCTGAGTTTCCTAGACTCCGTCCTGCTAAACTGGACCGAATCCAGCTCCATCTTCGAACAGGACACCTCGCAGGTAGGGGCGTTCAATTCAGCGGAGATGTCCATCATGCCGTGCTCGAACACGGACGTGGTGATGAAAGAGGGCATCTGGCTGGCGATGTATCTGATGGCCTCCGGCGCCCCTGGCATAAGCCTCACGTCTTCCTTGCTGAACCTGTTGACCAGATGGTCGGTGGCCCCGTTGGCTTTCAGAAACGGCACCACCCACTTCAGGCTGTTGCCAGCAGTGGTATCCTCCCTGCCCAGCACGTAGGCGGTGAGTTCATCGTACCTCACGAGGACGTCGTAGAAGTGGGCTCCGTTACGGATAAACCTGGCGCAAAGGTCCCTCATGTAATTGTTCATGGTGATGAATCCACGACAGTTACTCACGAATATTCTGTCTGGGAACAAGCCCAGCTCTTCTGCGGGGTCGAACTCTCCCGGCATCTTCATCACTCCAGTGCTCCGTCAACCTGTTCAGATAAGTCGTACGGTCCGTCCAGCATCTTATCGCCGGCGTATAGCTTCTTATCTACGATCCTGACCCTGCCGTCGGCGAAAGCTCCAATCGTGGCCACGATCAATGGGAGTTCGCGTCTGACGCCGTCCTCCCTGATCCTCTTGAAGAGCGGCTCCTCCTGCCCCTCCTCCGCCTTGATCTGCTCCAGGGTTCTGGTTCCCAGCTTCTTATGCATCTTGTCCCACAGGGCGTCGTAATCGTTACCCCTAATCGGGAATCCGCAGTATGTGATGGCAGCCCCGCGGTCCCACTCCTCAGTGCAGATGTGTATCATGACGCCCTGTCTTTCAGCATCCTCGGATATGAGCTGCCAGATGACCTCCTGCCAGGTGCCCTTAGGGCCGTCGGGCAGAGCAGGGTGCAAGTTCAACATATCGTACTCTCTGCAGGTCTCATCGTCCATCCATAGCATGTAGCCCGCCAGGATGCCAAGGTCGAAGGGATAAGCGGACGTAAGTCTTCTTAGCTCCTTTCCGTACTCGTCTCTCCAAGCAGTCTGGTTCTTCTTCCAAAGCTCGGGCATAAACATCTTCCAGGAGAGGGTTACCAGCGGGATCCCGTATCCGGCGACCATGTCGAAGAACATCTGCCTTTGCTCCCTTCTGGGATTGTCCTCCTCATCGTTGTCCCAGTTACAGAAGACGAACGAAATCTCGATGTCGAGCTTCCTCTGCTCTTTCTTGTCCATAACTGCCTTCAGGAGGTTGCGGGACCCGAGTCCCCTTCCCGTAGAGAACCAGCCTAGTTTGAGCATATCCAGGCTTAATGCCTCTTTTGTAATTAGGTTATTGGAGGCTCGCACGTCGAAGATAACCGTCACTGACGGGGTATCCTTGTCAATCTCCATCATGTGATAGGTCACTGCCTTCACTTCGGACTTTATCCTGTGGCGGGAGCGGTCCAAGGTCTCGCCCTTCCCGCGGCACACCGCGTCGTCCCCATCAAAGGAGACCTCGATCTCTCTGAGGATCAGGTTGTCGCAATCCTCCAGGAACAAGAGTTCAGACAGGAAGGAATACAACCTGTCTTCATCGTCGATCCCGGTGACCCTGAACTCAGTCTTCTTGGATGTCCTTACACCCGAGAGGTCCACGGTCTGGTCGAATAGCGCGTACCCCGCGTTGGCGAAGCACTCCTCCAGCGTGTTCCCGAACGCCCTGACCATAATGTCAGCAGTATGGTCGACGAGGATATATCTCTCCATAGCCGGTGATGGCTCTTATAGTAAATACCGTTGGTGAAGCCAACCCCTGATGTTAAGTGACAGTAGATATCACATGTCCCCTAATGTGGGTGCATGGACGAATTCGTGTTCTCGAACGCCCATGAGTTCCTGAAGTCCCTGTTTGCGAGAGATAGCAGCGGTCACGATATCTGGCACACTATGCGTATGCACGACACCGCAGTGATGATATGCCGCGAGGAGGGATGGACACGGACGTCTTGAGACTAGTGTCGCTTCTTCACGACGCCGATGACAGAAAACTATTCGGGGACAACGGCTGTCCAATGTCTACCGCTTCATAGACTCTCAGGGAATCCCGGTGGACGTCCGGGAGAGGGTTGTGAGGACCGTATCTCAGATATCATTCAATGGTACTAATTCAGTGGTATGGACACCTTCAAGGAGAGTGACGTCCAGGACGCGGACTGGATGAACGCCATCGGCGCGATCAGCATAGCTAGAGCGTTTGCATATGGGGGCAGACACAGACGCGCCATATACGTACCCAGTGAGGAGTCAAGGGCGGGCATGGATGCTAAGGTTTATCGGAACAACACGGGGATCTCGGTCAACCACTTCTACGAGAAGCTGATTCTACTGAGAGACATGATGAATACGGACATGGCCAAACACATGGCCTCCGTCCGCCACGATTATATAGCGGAGTTTCTGGACGAATTTATAGCCGGGTGGAATAGGCGCAGGCGATCGTTTCAGTACGAAGTGGTTCCTCCAGAATCCAATGATCCCGTAGCGCTGCATCTTGCCGAGCTCTGAGGACATGGCGTTTCTATTCACCCCCAGGTACTCGGCTATCTACTGATAGTTCATGGAGATTATGAACTTATAGAATCCCGCGGTTCTGGCCTGATTGGAGAGGAACCCGTACACTTTCTCGCGGGTGGATCTCTTGGAGAGTTAATCTAGCCTGCGGTTTATGTCCAGGGGCTCAGCGAAGCTCCTCATAAAGTTCTTGACTAGACGGTTATGGAACTGGCAGGACGAGGTACACACATTTGCCACCCTGCCGACGTCGAAGAACATGATCTCCATGGGCTCGGTGGTGACCACGCTTACGTCTAAGTAATCCGACATGCAGGCCTAGTCAGTGCAAATGGTGTCTCTTCTGGCGAGTTTACCAGGACGGTGTGGTTGTCCCACCAGTACTACCTCACTTTCCTGACCTTCCCAGACAAAATCACCCCAAGGCAGTTGGTGTGGTCGCTGCGACAGAAGACGAACTTATCCCTCGCACACCTGCGGGTGAAGGCCCCCAGGCATTTCAGCATGACATCCATCTTATGGTCTCTACTTACTCGAAGATCCAAGTGTTCTTGAGAATCTGGTTCCTCCCGCGCATCATATCTGTTGTCAAAACAACGTTACAATTATACTAAACACGGCCATGGATTGACAGTATGATAGAGTGCGGAGGCAACAACCATGGAATCCAATGTACCGATGTTCTGTTCCCAATGTGAGCAAACCGCAAGCGGTTCTGGCTACACAGGGGCGAGGGAGGTCTGCGACAAGACCTTGAAGGTGGCCGAATTCCAAGACAGGCTCACTGGCGTGTTGACAGCTCTGGCCAACTCCCCCACATGTGGAACTCTAGGCGCTGTTCTCGACACTGACCAATGTCAACTTCGACCCCGGGAGCATCGCCGTCTAGACCGAATAGGTCGTCTCAATCTTCGGAGGGGCCGAGTTCTACGACATGAGAGACGTTTGGGACGCCCAGAAGGACGTGCACTCGTTGAATGATACTGTTTTGCGTCCGCAGAATAACAGCGTACGCGTACCACGCGGCGGTCCTGGGAAGCATCGACAAAAGGGTCAACGCCATGATATACAAAGGCCTCAGGATCATCGGTTCACATGTCCGCGCCGACGAACTCTTGGCCACTGTTATGGAGGTCGAAAAATCCAACCTGGCTTGCATGGAGATGCTGGGCGTTGCGGACTGTAGGGCGTTCGAGATCCCGGTGCCCGCCAGGGTCACCAACGCCATTGAGAAGGGCCCGGCGATCATCATTTCTGGTCACAACTTGAATGACCTGAAGGATTTGCTGGAACAGACCGCGAGGAAGAGGATTAACATCTACACCTATGGTGAGATGTTCCCGGCGTTTGTGTACCCGGAGCTCATCAAGCACCCCCACTTGAAAAGTCACTTAGGCATCACCTGGCATAATCATAGGACGGAGCTCAACAGACTCGGGGTGTCGATGTTGTTCATGACCAACTGTTTGATGCTCCCGAAGGACGATTACATCGCCGACATGTTCATGTCCGGCCCCATCCGCCACTCCGGCACAATCCACATCGAGAGAGGGGACTTCTCACCGCTGATCAAGAGCCCTTGGGGAGACTTTGCAGAGGACCGCCCCGCCACAACGGAGTACACCACCAGCTTCAACAGAGAAGCCATCTTGTCCAACGTCTACGCGATCGTGGAGGATTGAAGTCAGGAGCCATCAGTCATTTCTTCCTCGTAAGTAGATGTGACGGTACCAGATCTGGCAGGAGTTACTTCAGGAGCTTCGTGAAGGCGACTCCGTTGGACTTCGTCATTTTAATTCTTGTTTGCAGGAAATTCAGGTTTAACGACCTCAACTTCAGAGACATGGGTGGAATTCTAAGGCTGTTGGACGTAGGTCAGTGCAACAATACTACGGCGCAATTCGGGTTGCCACAGCCCTCGCAGGCGAGTTCGGGTGCAGCGTCAATGACCTGTCCTGTCCATGGTGCTGTCGTGGTACGAACAGAAGGCGGTGTACATCCTTCTAACTCTGCTTCACCTGAGCGTGAGGGGCCTACCTTGGTCCCTTACTCTTAGCATTCACGTCTCCAGAGGTGTTAAAAGTGCTGGTGAAAAACCACGACATCCGCCCAATATTCGACCCCGGATCGAAAATGATGGCGATGCTGGGCATTAGATGAGGGTGCCTTTGGCGAGTGGCAATTCATTAAAAATGATTTTCATGGTATTTTCTGTAGAATCTGAAGCCATTTGCGGTTCTAAATTCTGTTTTCCTACCAAAAACGATATTATAATACGAATTTTAGTTATGCCCATGCGTATAACGATCGTAGGATGTGGGTCTATTGGGTCCAAACTGGCCAAAGCCGCCGATGAGATGGCCGAAGTGAAGAGGATCTATCTCATGGACGAGGACATCCCCAAGGCAGAAGGGCTCGCGTCGAAACTTAACAAGGCCATCGTCATCAAAGACATCGAGGAGGAGCTTTACCACAGCGATCTCGTCATCGAGGCCGCCTCCCAGAGGGCCGTCACTGAAATTGTCCCCAAAATCATCTCCAGGGGTGTGGATATCATGATAATGTCCGTGGGTGCCCTAGTGGACGACGCGTTCAGGGAGATAATCAGGGAGAAAGCCATCCAGTCCGAGGCCAAGATATTTATCCCGTCCGGGGCCGTCTGTGGAACCGATGGGCTCCGTTCTTCTGCAGTAGGTGAGCTGGAGGAGGTTGAGCTTATCACCACCAATGGACCCAAGAGCCTGGAGGGCATCAACTGGATCATGGAGCACAGCATCAACTTGGACAAGATCACGGAGAGGACCACCATCTTCTCCGGGACCGCCAGAGACGCCGTGAAATTGTTCCCCAGGAACGTCAACGTGGCCGCCACAGTGGCCCTGCTCGGGGTGGGCTTCGATATGACTAAGGTCACCCTAGTCCTGGATCCCGAGATCCATAGCAACTCTCACGAGTTGAGGGTCAGGGGCGAGTTTGGACAGATGACCTGTCACACGTATAACGTCCTTGCCCCTGACAACCCCAAGACGTCCCATCTGGCCGCGATGTCCGCTATCTCGGCCCTGAAGAGGATCGTCAGGAATGAGTGGATCGGGATTTGACGTGTCAAACGCCAGTCCGTGCATCGTCCGGCCATCACTCAAACCTTTTTTCATATTATCCTGAGTTCCCGACTCAATTGTATCTATGTCTCTAGCTTGTCCATCCATTATGCATTATTTTAGTTAACGTTTATATCCAAATATTTTAATTTTTTGATGTTCTAAATTTAACATTTTAAAATACTAGATTTCATTTGTAGATATAATTTTATATTCACAAGGTGTACTAAATATATGCACCTGACATACACAAGCGGCGGCAAATATGCGAACGCCGCCAGATCGTATAGGGAAAATGGAAAGGTAAAGAAGGTCTACATCCACCTGGGTAAGGTCGTGGACAAGGACCGGGGGATCTACGACCACAAGGAAATCGGCCTTGTAGGATTCGATCTCGAAAAGGGAGAATTCGTGAGGGTGGATACAGCGGATGCGACGCATCCGCTGGTGGAGGAGAAGCTGATACTGGATTTTGGTGACGCGTACTTCTTGGACTGGTACATCCGGGAGAAGGGATTCATGAGATGCATCGAGGCCATAGATGTTCCGCAGTTAGACACCTTGCGCTCCCTCATAATTTACTATCTGGTGTCGGGAGAGACAATAGACCATGCCCTGGAGTGGTACTCCGGCAGTTATGCAAGCATCCTATATCCAGACGCCAACATGGACGGTCATCGCATCTTGGAGTACTTCTACCAGATGGGTCAGGAGTACAACTACCGCAACTTTTTTAAGGCGTACATCCCGATCGTCACAGGGGACAAGGAATCCGTGAACGTTATCATCGACAGTTTCAGACTTCCCAACGATGTGCACATGCCGATCATGCCCCTCAGTCACTACAACTGCGATATTAACAACGAGATTAGGGTGATCGTCGTGATGGACAAGGACCAGGGGATGCCCATCTTCATCAGGTATGTATCTGGGAACATCGTGGACTCCACTACGCTGATTCACACTATCAGGGAATTAGAGCAGCAGGGCGTAGGCTGTGCCTACGCCCTGTTGGACATCGGATATCCCTTTGAGAAGAATCTCTATAACATGTGCGATTTGAACATCAACTTCATCTTTCGTCTGGATTCTGGAAGCGATCTGTATAAGGGCCTGCATGAGGAGGTTCTCCCAAAGATCATGTTCCGCGAAAACTTCACCATGTTCGGTGACAGGAGTATCTATATCAGAAAGGTCAGATGCGACCTGGCTCAAGGCTTCCCCGGCTACGCGTATTGCGTCCTGGAGATAGACAGGAAAAACATAGAGAACTCGAAGCTCACCAAGAAGGCGGTAAAGAACAACTTCACCGACGGTGAGACCTTTAACACTATGGTAACTACCGACTTCTTCGTCCTTATTTCTAACATGGATCTGGAGAACTCCGAGGTGCTCCCGAATTACTATGTCAGACAGTTTATAGAACAATTCCTAGACGTCTGCAAGGGGAGCGCTGCGCTGCTCCCCCTCCCTGTACACACAGAGGATACGTTTAGGGGGCATCTGTTGGTGTCGTTTATTGCTGCAGCGGTGGCTCAGAGCCTGCAGAACGATCTGACCAAACTGGAGAAAGTGAAGAAGCAGAATCCGGAGAAGAGGATCGGAAGCAAGTCATTGAACATGATCGCCGCCCTGATGAACCTGAGGAACCAGAAGTGCAAAGTCTACGACAACGTGATCCTACCGAAGGAGCCCCAGTCGAAGGGCGACGAAATCTACAAGCTGTTCAATCTGAAGTCCCCCTATGCGATTCCCAAGCACCGATGTAGTCATAAAAAGTCGTAGAAATCAAGAAAGAAATCTTCTTTTCTGAATATCATACAATCTATTCATAACTGTGGTCTGCATCAATATTGACCATAATGCTTTTTTAGTTCATCGATCACATGGTTGGATATGAACGGAAGAAGCAGATTGAAACCTTTGAAGATGTAATCTTTATCGTTCAATAAAATCCCCTAGTCAAAAAAAAAGATTCCCATATAGGACCTTGACGTTAAATTCGTAGTATTTTAATTCTTCATCGGGATCGGACAGTTATTTATCTAGATATACAGTTTTTCTCTGGTTTTAATCAAAAAAGACACTCTGTGATTTAATACAAAAGCATCAGACTTATCCGTATCAACAATCTACTTGGGTGAGATAGTCTGGTTGTTCTCCTTTACCCAGACTTTGTATTTGGCCTCACGATACTAACCGTTGATAGGGTGCTCCTGCCATAGTATGAACCATCTATTCTATGTTACGTTTTGCATCTGGGACAATGCTGATATAACTCTCTGAGACAGATTCCTTGACGAGGCCGGTCAATACAGGAATGACAATATTCTGAGGAGAAATGCCACCATGAATGAAATTCAAATCTGCACCCTGCATTTTGAAGACACCTACAGAGTTAGAGACTGACACGTAGAGACTCTTGTTTGAATAATCGAGGTAATCTAACGACATCTTAATTGAACAATCCAGGTTGAATGATGTGTTATTTAAAGCATAGTGTTTATCCTGTTCGAATCTCCCAAACATATCTATTTTGTTGAATTCTCTTATCTTTCTCCTGAATAAAGGAATCTATGATCTGCGGTGATGATGAACCTGGTGAAATTCCAGTTAATGACGGTTGTAATCAGATTGTTGATTTCCTAAAATCTCTTCTCGCATGCGTCGATGTGTCGTAATTCTGAGATTCATAACCGACAGAATTTATGGAGTTATGATAGATGTAAATTAGACTTTTATCTCTGCAATGGCTGCAAAGTTCTGAAGAGTTGGAAATCTTGAACTGTTTGTAACTCAGAACGATGGAGTCGGGGTACGTTGATTTCAAGATGGTCTCACGGTATCCAGAATTGGTGATTTTTTTTACTGATGAGGACTTTGTATTTTCTGTTATAAGTGACCTGAAGGCCGTAATTGGATAGTAATGCGGCCATACCGAAATTCGTGATCGACGGTACGAGTGGTGTTATGTACTCCAGTTTATAATTCTTGAATCTGGACAATTTTTCGAGACGTTACGCAAGCTCTGCGGCATACTCGTATCCGAAAGCATTCGAGATTATGATGATTGTTTTGCGATCATTGCTTATGTACTTCTTAAGGTCTGTTAATAATTAAATTAATGATTACTTCTATACCATAAATGGTCAATCCATGTAGTGCATGATCAATTCCAATGATGTACAGGAATTCTTCGATGTGATGACGCTCAAGTTTGACAAGAAGCAACGCAGACACATGTTAGTGGCGTTGTTCGAAATAATGGACCGTAGCAGCGCTACTAAACTCATTGAAATGACCGGCGTCTTCATAACGACCTTGCCAAGGGCAAGCACGAGATTAAAGACACCTGAAGAATTCGAGAACGCATCTGAATCTATTGAATCATGGAAAGGTTAGTTCCCGGTGCGGGCTGCAAGCCCGCACAGAAGGCGCAGCCAGAGATCAACATCGTGTTCAATCCCTGCTGGACAGCAATATCGTCGGCGATTTCAAGAGCCTCCTGGTCTGGACGACCCTAAGCATCATGGATCTTGCCGATATCCTCAGGATTAAAGAGTTCTCTGTAAGCCATGTCACTGTGTCGAGAATGCTGGAAGATAGAAGCTACAACTTTCAGCAAAACATGAAATATGTTAAATCGAGGGATCTAGCCTGGACAGGAACGGGCAATTCAGATATATATTTCAATAATTCGCCCTGTTTATGATGTTCGGATACCTGGTCGTCTCGGTGAACATGTAGAAGAAGCTGGTTGGAAATTACAAGAATGGCGGTTCGGAATACCGATCAAAGGGAGAGCCCAGGCTGGTCAACTACCACGACTTTATGGGGTCACTGGGGAAGTGGTCCCGTACAGAATACGATATCGGCCGTGACAAGGACTACATTAGCGTCAAGTGAGCTCGGACACTGCGGAATCGCTGTGAACAACATACGCGTCTGGTGGGTAATGATGAGTATAAGATATACCCGGAAGCAAATGCTTGTGGTAATAGCGAATTACGGTGACAACAACAGTTGCTGCAGCAGGCTATGGAAATGCGAACTCCAGAGGTTCGCGGATAAGATGTGCCTGACCGTGGCGGTCAGGCACATCCCGCTGGAAACGTCCAAATGGAACAAGATCGAGCACAGACTGTTTTCGTTCATCAGCATGAACTGGTGCTATAAACCTCTAACATCATATAAGATAATCGTCAACTTCATCTGGAACACTACGAACTCCTACGAACTGAGGGCAGATGCGAACTCGATCCGAGAGAGTACACCAAAAGAATCAAGATCTTAGATGAAGAGATGGACTCCCTGAATATCAAGGCGGATGAGTGACACAGGGAATAGAATTATATCATCGCTTCGAGGGAAAAAACGTAAAATTATTTCTTAACATATTTTAACAGATGGCAACAACCTTCTCGGGGACAGACTCGGTTTCAAAGCTTGAACTCGGAGATCCCGGGGAACCTTGCCCTGGAACCGAGCTCTTCCTCGATCCTCAGAAGGCGGTTGTACTTGGCTGTCCTCTCGCCACGAGCGGGGGCGCCAGTCTTAATCTCGCCAGATCCCCATCCGACAGATAGGTCGGTAATTGTTGTGTCCTCGGACTCCCCGGACCTGTGCGAGACGACGACGTTGTAACCGTTATCGAAGCTCATCCGCGCGGCATCGCCAGATTCGGTGACGGTACCTATCTGGTTGACTTTGAGGAGTAGCGCGTTGGCGGCGCCCTCGTCGATTCCGCGTCTGAGGCGTCTGCTGTTAGTGACGAACAGATCGTCACCTACTATTTGCACATGAGTACCGATCTTTCTTGTGAGCTCGGCGGTTGCCGCGAAGTCGTCTTCAAAGAATGGATCCTCGATGCTGATAAGCGGATTGGTCTTGGTGAGCTCCACATAGTGATCGGCGAGCTCGCCGGCGGACAACCTCATGCCGTCGACGTCGTAAACACCATCGCTGTAAAACTCGGAGGACGCAGCGTCTATCGCAAGGAAGATGTCCTTGCCCGGAGTATAGCCAGCATCAGATATGGCGAAGACTATCGTGGAGAGCGCCTCGTCGACGGTGTCCAGGGGGGGTGCGAACCCGCCCTCATCACCGATGTTGATGGCACCGACGCCATACTTAGACTTAAGGATAGACTTGAGGCGCATGTAGACCTCGGAGGACATCATCAGGCACTCGGAGAAGGTCTTGGCACCGGCAGGGATAATCATGCACTCCTGGATCCTCAGGTTGCCACCAGCGTGCTTCCCGCCGTTGATGATGTTCAGCATGGGCACAGGTAAAGTAACGTGGTCGCCGCCGATGTGCTCGTACACAGGGACGCCCTCAGCCATCGCCCCGGCCTTGGCGACCGCCATGGACACAGCCACGGTGGCGTTGCTGCCGAGCCTCTTCTTGTTCTCAGTGCCATCTAGCTCGATTATTGCTTCGTCAACTGCCCTCTGATCAGCAGGGTCCATGCCGATTATCCTCGCCGCGATTTCGGTGCGGACGTTTTCTACCGCTTTGAGGACGCCCTTCCCTTCGTACCTGTCGCCACCATCTCTGAGCTCATGCGCCTCCCACGTCCCCGTGGAGGCGCCAGACGGTGCAATGGCGGTAACCCTGTATCCCCTAACAGTGACCTCTGCCTCGACTGTGGGGTTTCCCCTAGAATCGAGAACCTCTCTTGCCCAAACCTTTTCTATCCGCATTGAAATCAGCTTCTATCGTAGATTGTCATATCGTGAAGTAAAATGCCGCGGTCCTTGTCGGTCAGTGGCGCACTGTCAACGGAGAGCGCAAATGTGCAGGTCCCTGTGGTCCCCACCATGAGCTGTCTGAGCATGAGCAAGGACGTGTTTATACCGTTAGCCTCGATGATGTCTCCAAACGTGTCAAAAACCACCACAGGCTGGGAGTTCTCTTCTATAAACTGGGATATACGGACCATGAGCGACCCCAGGCCCCGAATGTCCATTGTCCCGGCTCTTTCGCTCGAGGTCAGCTGAATGACTTCCACGGAGACGTAGCTGAACCTCTCCTTGATCGCCTTGGCCCTGTCGGAGGTGACTATCAGAACGCTGTACTCCAAGGTGTCGAAGCTGGAGACGAACTTGTACACTTTCTTGGGCTCCGGCTCGAACATCACGTACGAGAGGCCAAACACGATACCGCTCTCGGACAGTGCCTGAAGCGGTTCCGTCTTCCCCACCCTCTTCCTGTTGAGGAATCTCTTCTCTTTCTTCCTGACGCGGTACCTGGACTTCTTCCTCTCCGCCTCGGCTTCCGCCTCGGAGAGCTTCAGCCTCTCCAGAGCATCTAGGATGTCGGAGGACTTGAACGGCTTATCCACCCAGCCCTTGATGTCCGGGTTATCCGTGGGGACCAGCTCACTTGACGACTTGATTAGAATCACCTTGAGGTCGAAGTTCGGCAGTTCCTCCCTCGTGCGGGACACTACGTGCATACCGTCCTCGTTGTCAACCCAGGAGTCAAGCATAACAACGTCTGGCTCGAAGGACCTGATTTTTTCCACTGTTTCGTCTACCGTGCTGGCAGTGCGGACGTTGTGGCCCCTCTCCGCTAGAATGTCCCTAATGATCTCCTGAACCGCCACATTGTCATCGACTATGAGGATTTTCATCCTTTCTCAGCTCCGCTGAAACTTTCTGATGGGACGATATAATATATCGTCTTTGAGCTCAGAAATGTGATAAAAGACACCTAGCAAAGTTAAAGCTGGTCTGGATAAGAACCAGTCAATGGTAGACCGTAAAAATCAATATGAAGCAGATATCACTGTTTCCTGCTCTCTTTGGCTTTGGGCCTAAGATCACGGGACCCGCATTTCCTGCACTTATCAGCTTTTTTAGAATTGGTAGCGGAGCAGGACATACAAACAGTCTTGTCAAGGAGCCTGGCTTCAGCCTCTTTGAAACGTGCCATTTTCAATTCCTCTGGAAGTGCGAATAATAGAGGTAGTATAAAAATGATGTCTGTGAGTATTCTAACCATGAACTTTGTAAACAGTAATAGCAAAGAAGTGAACAGTACAAGACGACTATTCAAAGCGA
>CAZIJM010000019.1:0-13434 GCA_964539695.1 uncultured Methanomassiliicoccales archaeon
AACATCAGTACTCCCTCCAGGAGTGGTTGCACTTGCAGCAACGGTAGATCCTGGTTTCGGGCTCATCCGCGGCGCGGGTCTGTCTGATGACGAAGAACGCCTCCGTATGTCCACACTCAGGACAGGGGATACGCGTTTTGGGGAGGGTTGCGACTTCCTCCTCGATGACCTTCATCATTCTGTCGTTCGAATTCGTGACAATGACTTCCGCCATCCCTCCAATGTCCTTCGTCACACCGCATGAGTTGCAGACGTACTTCCCTTCCTTAGGGAACATCATCGATCCGCATGAACAAAACATTTTATCAGCCTCTGACTGGGGGATTGCCTGTCTCTATAAAGACATAGCGCACATTCGTGTACGCACGCAATTTTTAGAATGAGAAGGCCCGGGGTCCACCGGGCGGTGTTTAGTTAAGGTCACTTCTTGGACTTCTTCTTGGCGGTTGCCCTGACACTGCGCATGTTGGCCTTAATGACGGCGGCGATCTCCTCACCCTGAGCCTTGCCGTCGGTGATGGTGGCAGCGTCATACCTGAGAACGGTCCAGCCCTCCTTGGCGAGCTGAACATCTACGGAGGTGTCTGCCTCAGCGAAGTCGACGTAGACGGCGACTTTGCCCTTGACGAAGGCGACCGGGATATTATACTCGCCGTATCCACGTCTGCACCTCAGCCCCTTGTTCCAGGCGGCCCTGCGGACCATGGCTTCGGGGGAATAGTCTGTGTAGATGTCTTCTCCCAGCTCCTCCTCGGTGGACTTTTGGAACGCAAAGGTGCCAATCTCGACTTCGCCCGTTTTGACGAACTCCGGAATGAACTCAGACTTTACTGGATCCTCAGGCTTGGACCGGAAAGCGTCATAACTAACCATAGACCAATCAGACTCCGGCTCGGGTTCCTGAGAGATCTGCTCGGGAGCCTCCTCGGCGATTTCCTTTGTGGCTTCAGACTCCTCAACGGAAGTTTTCTCTGCAGAGACCTCTAGTTTTAACGCGATCTCCCCGACCTCGGCAGACTCTTCGATGACGGGTTTCTCTACGGGGTCTTTTTTAGCGATCTTCACAGCCTCCAGCTCCTCAACGGACTGCCCTTCATTCTCTGCGACGGACTCGTAAACCTCCTCAACGGACTTGTTAACGATTTCGACGGCCTGCTCGGGCTCTGGTATAGGCTCCGCGGAGACCTCAAGTTCGGTCTTCGGCTCCTCATGGGGGATCTCCTGCTTTGCCCTGTTGGCGTTCTGGGAAGACACGAGCCTCTTCATGAACTCGTTGGGTGCCGCGGGCTTCATCTCGACTATGGGCTCCTTCGGAGTGTTCGTCTTCAGTCCTTCCTTGGATTCCTTGACCCTGGGTACCTCCTTGAAAGACATGCTCCTCCTCGGGAGTTCGACAGTCCTGACCGGCCTCTTGGGCCTCTCCTCTGCGGCTGCAGGAGCTGGCTCTTCAATCTTGGGCTCCTCCTTGGGGACCTTTAAGGCATTCTCCGCAAGCCTAGGCTTGGCGTTCTTCTTTGGCTTCTTGTTCTTCGCCTGGAGTTTCTCACTCTTTTTAAACACCTGATCCTTCTTGATCTTTCTAGTCTTCGTAACGGGTTTGATCTTGATGAACTCAATGACGTATGCGGATAGGACCAACCAAATACTAAATGCCAAAAGGGCGATTGCGTGGTAGATTGCCTGCGTGGATCCAATGAAGTACAGAATGCCCATAGCGATGTCGACGACCGCAAGGACAGCCGCGACATACATAGCACCGTAAATGTGTGTAACCCAGAGGGCCAACATGTCGGCCACGATCGTGACGGCGGCGTCGATGGACGCCGCGGCCAGAAGCGTGCCAGCGTTATCCCCGACGAAGGGAACGGCCAGGAACATCACGCTTGTGATCAGAGTTAAGATCCCGCTCAGGGTCCTGACGAAGCTGGAGCGGTCCCTCATCAGGCCGATGGAGTACACTATTGCCAATATGCCCGAGGCAGCTACGATGTACAGTACTGTTCTGTTGCTGCCGGTGTCCATCTCGCCTCCCTTGGCGAGGAGCATCATCGCCGACATCACAAGGAGTAGCGCGGACATAATAGCCACACCGCTGAAGATTCTTTTGTCGAGCGCTCCCATACCCAAATGTAACAGTTACTGCACATTTAACTGTTGGCACATACCAGTTAAGACCTTACAGAGAGAATTGTTGCAAGCCTTGACCCAGTTGACGGGATGCAGATGTATTTAGGACACCCGCCACCTAGATGTCTGGCTATTCTCAGTTTCATATCGGGGCCAGAAGTACGTGTCTCTAAAATTTAAAGGTGGTCAATTATCCCTTTATCCATGTAATACTATCAACATTCTTGTATAATTTAGGAAGAATTCAATTTACTTGATCCGTCGAATAATTTATGAACTAACTATCTTAAATTACTTTATAAAGATGTGTTATTTTTTCATTATATAAAATTTTTGATAAATATAAATATCTAACTATATTAGATACAGTTCGCACCAGTTGCCATGACATGAACTAAAGTTTGGAAACGTTCTATTCTGTGCAAATAAAACAGGATGATTATCCTGTAGGATGTTGATAGAATGATAGGTACACGTAGCGAATACCAGAGTAAAGCTACGTCGGCGGCGGAACCTGCTGCCAACAAGAAAGTGAACAAGGTGTACCCTCCCATCAAGGCATAGACACACGCCAATAACTACTCCCGCATGCATACCATAATCTGCACCAGGAACACTGTGTCCTGGATGAGGGTGTTCCATGAGTGACTGGCCGAGATAAACCGCGGAAAGATTAGCCGTCCGTGTTCTCTTATCTCAACCATTATTTTTCAAGATAATAATCAAGAATTGTTTATAGGCAACATATGATCAAGTCTGAAATCGTTGACGGAATCTGCAGAATCAAGGAGCCCCTGCACCTCGAGGCCAAGAGGGTGAAGTAAGGCGTTCCCGACAGCATGTGGGAGATGTACTCGGTTTTCACCAACACCGACGGAGAGACCATGGTCTTCGGTCTTATGGAGCCCGATGGTGTCTAGTTCTAAAAGTGTAGGCGACACAGAGGGGCAGACCCGGTCTATTCTGAACACCCTTGATAACACGGAGAAGGTCAGTGTAAATCTGTTGGACTCAGGCGATGTCTATTTGGAAAGCGTGGACGGTAAGGATATCATCATGATCGAAATCCCTATACGGGATGCATGGACAGATCGGTGTATATCAACGATAATACTTGCAACTTCTACCAAAGGTATAGAGACGACGACCACAAATGCGAGATAGACGCTATTGCATCGATGATAAGCGATTTCAGACCTAGGGTAACCGACGGATGGACGGTAGAGATATATTAGATAGAGGATCCTGCAGGGAGATACTGTTGGCCTTCAAGAACAGTATATCATCCCGGAAGCCAGACCACATGTGATCGCAATTCTCCGACGGGGGCTTTTATAGTAATAGGCGTAGCCAGAACGGATGGGGGTGTCCTGAAGTCGGCAGTGGCGAGTTTTATAATGTTCGGCTATGAATACCACATCTTCTCTGTACTCTAGAACTATTGCCTGGATTACAAGGAGTACGACACGGGAGGAGAGAACTGAACATACTGCCTGCTCAGTACCACAAGTGACTGGAGCGGCAACATGTACGACTTCTACGGATGATCACCAATCGCATCCGGGTCAGGATGGGCAGAAAGTTCGAGATAAACAATCGGATGAAGAAAGTGGACGACTATGATCTTGATAAAATCCAGGGAGGCAATCCTGAACACCCTAATCCACGCAGACTACTGCGACAAGGGAGAAATGATGGTGAGGCTGCGCCTAAACTTTCTGACCGTGTTCAACTCGAGGGTTTTCCGCATCTTGGTAGAGCTGGCTGTCTAGGGTAAAATCAATGACCCCCGGAACATAACCTTATCGAAGATGTTTACACTGGTGGGGGATGCGAATTGTGTGGGAAGCGGGGTCTATCAGATGCGCCTGCTGTGCAGTAAAGCAGGCGTCCCCTCTTTATCGATCAGGGAGGTCATCGAGCTGACACGTGTCGAGGTCTCCATCGGCTTTGTATTAGGGCGACCCGTCACGGAACCACGGAGATGGTCATCATCCTGATGATGGCGGATCCGGCGGTCTCTATGGACAAGATGATTGAGATGCTGACATAAGCCGCGGCAAGGTGAAAAACGGTTTCTTCACTGAAGAAGAGGCTAATCGCCTGCATGGAAGGAGCCCGCGGAGTCTGGGAGGTCCTAGGCTAGCAGGAGAACGACATTCCGGGACGTGAGGGTCCGACACCGTGACAAGGGTCTGCGGATGTGTCCGGCATGTTACTGGGATGATGCGAGAAAGATGTCTCTCAGTGCGTATGTGGCTGAATCGTGATCCACAGGGTATGTCGACGAATGCATCCGCTTTCAGGTGATGGAGATAGAAGATACATCGGTGATATACCACTCGCTTAGGGGGGGGGGGGACCATAGACTCTGGAACGAGGGTCGTTAATCTGAGGAGGCCAATGCATTGGTGGCCGCGGGCTTTGTACACGAGGTTGTGAGCGGGAATATGATTGAGCTCGGGACCGTGAGGGAGTACGACCCGGACCATGAGGATTATCTACAAAACCAGGGATGAGATCTACAAGGCGTGGAACTGGAACTCAGTGAGTACCCCAATACATCGGAGTATCAGATGGTGTTCTCAGGAATGCCGAATTGGTGGGACACCGTGCCGATGCCGATAGCCAAGTTCTTTGGGCACTGCGATTTGGAGAGCAAGGTGGTGATCCCGTTCGTCATTAACGACGGCAGCGGGTTTGGCCGGATCCCGGAGCGTTTCAGGGAGTTTTACCCCGGCATGAAGGTCCATCCTAGCAGGGCGTTCCCTAACTACAAAGTCGAATCGTCCCGGAACGCCATATTCTCCTTGACTAAGGGAGAGGTGGGCAGGCTTCTATGTAGGCGCTCCGATATTTGCGGCAACTCTTGGCAATATATATACGGACACCCATCGGGACCGGTGTTGGAGGAGACTGCGGGCACCAGGGCCCTGCTAGGCGGCAAAAGGAAAGAAATGGTGGCACTCGCCATTCCCATCGGCGTTACGCTCTTCTTCCAGCAACTGAACAACATCGCAGATAGCCTGTGGGTGGCCGGCCTGGGCAGATCCGCCATAGCCGCCATGGGCATCGTATACCCGATTTACACAATCCTAATAGACATAGACAATGGACTGGAGATGGTGTTGGTGCGGCCATCGCCCGGAGCATCGGCCGCGGTGAGTATGACGATACTGACTGCTCTGCCGCCCAGAGCGTGACGATAACCACGATGGTTAGTGTCGTGCTGACTCCAGTTCTCCTTTTGACAGCGGAGTCTATCATGGCCCTAATAGGTGCCGGAGACACAGTCGGGGACTGTCTGAACTACGCGTACCAGCGTACCTGTCATCTTTCCTGATCATTCTCAGCGGGGCAATGTCTGGAATGCTCTGGAGAGGGCGCAGCCAGGCACTTCATGGTGATATAGGTCGCCGGATTGCTGATCAACATCATACTGGACCCCATGTTCATCTACGTCCTGGACATGCGCGTGACCGTGGTCGCCTGAGCCATTGTGGTTGCCTATGCGATATCCTGCACCATGGTAGCCTGTTGGTACATCTGGGGGAGCGGGACGACGTTCGCATCGGCAAGAAGGACTACCATCCTGAGGTCAGGATCTGCCGTAGCATCATATTGACTGGTAGTCCGGAGGCCCTCAAGTTGTCGATCATGTACATGTTCAACTCTTCCTGAACTCCCTGGTCATCGAGTGCGGTGCACTGAGATGGTCGACTTGTACTCCACCGGCTGGAGAATGGTCAACTTCATCCTGATCATCACGCAGGACATGGACGGAGCAGTGGTGGTCGTATGCGCGGCGGGGTACGGGATGCGCAGGTTCGACATGATCTAGGACGCTTTCCGGTACTCAGTAGAGACGTCGGTGGTGTGGACAGTCGTATACCCAGTGGCGTCGGTGTTCACCATGTCCGACAATCTCTCCTATCTACACGATGACATGCAGTCCATGTTGTGGTACTTCGCTCTGTTTCTACTGGTAATGTTCCTGGTGTATACCTGGTCGTCCCTCATACAGTCCATCGACAAGACCGCCGGAGGAATGGTCAACTCCCTGGCCAGAAACATCTTTTTGACGGTATTGTTCGTCGTGGTCATGATAACTGTGGGCTCCTTCACTTCGCTGTGGTAGAGCATGGCGTTCTCCGAGATCGTCGGAGGGCTGATAATGGAGATCCGCGTAGTTCTCTTCTTGAAGAGAACCGAGACGAGGATGGGTCAGGCGCCGCACGACGGGTGACTTCTCTACTGTCTTGGAGGGGCCGTCAGGCTACGTCCGGAACGAGATGGAGGGGAGTCGACGCCTATATATGGCGCGTGCACAATGAACCGCACGGTAATAATGTCCAAAATCTGCATAAATATCGCTTGGCCGTATTCCAACGGCCCTAGCCATCTCGGTCACGTGGCGGGATCGTTACTCCCCCCGGACATCTTTAGCAGGTACAATCGCCTCATTGGCAATCAGGTCCTCATGGTTGGTGGTTCCGACCAGCACGGGACGCCCATTACCATCTCCGCGGAGAAGTGCGGGATGACGCCGGAGGCCTACGCTGACAAATACCACGAGATAAACAGGAAGGCAATCGAGGACCTTGGTATAGAGTACAGCCTCTATAACAAGACCCACTGTCCCACCCATTTCGAGGTGGTCCAGGACATCTTCCTCAAGCTCAGGGAGAAGGGCTACGTCTACACCAGGGAGTCCAACCAGTATTACTGCCCCCAATGTGCCCGCTTCCTCCCCGACAGATACGTGGAGGGTGTATGTCCGAAGTGCGGGGCGGGGAGGACCCGTAGCGACCAGTGCGACCATTGCGGGACAATCTTTGAGTCCGGCGACTTAGAGGAACCCTATTGCACGCTCTGCGGCACCAGGCCGGAGATCAGACCTACGAAACATTTCTTCCTCAGACTTAGCGCATTCAAGGAGAGACTCATAGACTTTGTCTCAGACAAGGACTACTGGAGGTCAAACGTTAAGGCGTTTACTAGGAACTGGCTGGAGGAGGGCCTCAACGACAGGCCCATCACTAGAGATATGTCCTGGGGGGTCCCAATCCCGGTGGAGGGGTGGAACGACAAGGTCATTTATGTGTGGTTTGAGGCGGTCATAGGATACCTCAGCGCTTCTGTGGAGTACTCCAGAATGGTCGGCCAGCCCGACCTGTGGAGGGAGTATTGGCAAAACCCCGAGGTTAAGCATTACTACTTCATCGGCAAGGACAACATCCCATTCCACTCCATCATCTGGCCGGCGATTCTGATAGGGCTAGGTGATATGAATCTGCCCTACGATATCCCCGCTAACGAGTACCTGATGTTCAGTGGCGGCAAGCTGTCCAAGAGCCGCGGCGGCGCCATCGACGTGCCCACCGTGCTGCAGAAGTTCGATGCCGACCAAGTCAGGTACTACCTGTCTGTGAACATGCCAGACACCCATGACTCAGAGTTCTCCTGGGAGGACTTCGAAACCAAGATAAACAACGAGCTGGTGGCTACCTTGGGCAACTACTACCACAGATGCCTAAGCTTCACCTGGAAGAATTTTGACACGATCCCCACTGCAGGGGAAGACACCCAGGTAGCCTCCGAAATCGGTAGGTCGCTAGAGGAGTACAGGGACTGTATGTCCCACTGCGACTTCAAGAAAGGCATCAAGGTGGTTATGGATCTAGCCCGCTTCGGCAACAGGTACTTCGACTCAGTAAAACCCTGGGCCCTCATCAAGGAAGACAGAGATGCCTGCGGCGCCGTCATAGCCGATAACCTCATGGTGGTCAAAGCCCTGGCCGTGATGGCTTGGCCGTTCATGCCCAGGTCCTCCGAGAGGATCTGGAGTTTCCTCGGGTACGAAGGGAGTCTAGAGCAGGCGAGTCTGGACGAGGTTCAGGCCCCACTCCCAGAAGGACAGGCCCTGAACGAGCCGATCCCCGTCTACAGGAAGGTCGAGATAAAGATGGAAGATGACGAGAGCGAGACAATCGTGGAGCAAAAGCTTGAGAAGGAGCAGAAAAAGCCGGCCGAGGCCTATGCGGGCCCGTTTGCTGCGTTCAGAAGGATGGACATCAGAGTCGGCACGGTCATCTCCGTTGAGGATCACCCCGACGCTGAGAAGTTGTACATACTGAAGATCGACCTGGGCGAGGACGAGCCCAGGCAGATCGTCACCAACCTCAAGACAGTCTACTCCAGGGACCAGATGCTTAACAGGAGACTGCTGGTCATAGCCAACCTCAAGCCCGCCAAATTCCGTGGTGTGAAGTCCGATGGCATGCTGATGGCGCTGGACGACGGGGACCTAGGTGGAATGGCAGTGAAACTGTTGAAGCCCTCCGCCGACATCCCCAACGGCACCAGGATAGACTGCGGTTTGGAGTGCTCCTCCTCGAGGATCGAGGTCAAGCACTGCGAGGCCGTGGACATCTGCGTGGGAAAGATGTTCGACGGCCGTATCCTCGGCGGAAACGTGCCGGATGACTGCCCTGACATCTGTGCTCTGGTATACGACGGGGACATCAGGGTGCCCATGGGCGACGGCAAAGGATGTTACATCACCGTGGATGATGACGATTTTATAGACGGTGCGAGGGTTAGATGAAAGCGGATCTCCATGTCCACACATGCTACTCCAACGACGGTAAGACCACTATGAAGGAGCTGCTCGAATACGCCGAGAGGTTTGGCATAGGCTGCATAGCTGTCACTGACCACAACAGCTTCAAAGCCTACAATGAGCTGAAGGATAACGGGAGGATCATAATCATCCCGGCGGAGGAGGTATCCTCCGCTGAGGGCCACACAATTGCCCTAGGGATTAATAGGCTCATCCCCAGGAATCTCTCCATCCAGGAAACTATAGACAAGATCCACGAGGCCGGCGGCTACGCCATCGCGGCCCATCCATATAGATGGTGGTCTGGGCTCGGGGAGAAGAATATAATCCAGTACCCGTTCGACGGCATCGAGGCACTGAACGGACGCTCCACCCCCAGGGGTAACAGGAGGTCGCTGAGGCTGGCGAAGTGTATTGGCAAGCCCATGACCGCCGGCAGCGATGCCCACACGCCCTGCCACATCGGCGAAGGGTACGTCGAGATTCCTGACAGCTTGACCACATGGCAGGAAGTAGTGAAGTACGTAATGACGTGCAGGGACATCCGCATGGACAGCAAGAGCCGCCACATGAAAGCCACTATGAAGTACGGGACCAAGTCCATTAGCGAGTGGCTACTTCGCGGCTGCAAGAGGATATAAGATCAGTCCGTTGTCTCAGAGCCTATGACCGAACCTGTCGAGGGATCTGAGTCCAAAGGGCTCGACTTACCCGTTGACGAAGCAGATGCTCGAGAGAGTCTCTCCTCGGACAGTCTGGATAGGGACCACCTATCGGCCGGGTACCCTATGTAGAACAAGCTTGCCGGGACCCATTCCTCGGGGATACCCAGCAGTTCCATTGATCTATCTGTATCGAAATAACTTATCCAGGCGGTGACACCCTCCCAGGCTGACCACTTCTATCATCATATTCAGGGTCACGATAGTCGCGTCCATCCTGCTGCTAAACTCCCCGGTCCCCGGATGACGTCAACAGGCGTCCGAGTCGTAGTAGACAATTAGCATCAGTAGGCCCGTAGTAGTACACGTTGCATCCGTGCTCCCAATCGACGCACTCTTCTGCCAACTCACCGTATTTTTCGTCATAGCTAAATATACAGAACTCCCGAACTTTAGCCAGGCTTTCCCTGCTCCTCAGGATTAGCACCCTCTGGGAATGGGCGTTCAGTGCCATGGGGGACCACCTTCCCACCTTCAGTATCTTCAAGAGGTCCTCCTCTAGCATTGGCGTGTCAGCATACCCGCAGACAGTCACCCTACACCTCGAGATATCTATGTAGCCTATTGGTCCATCACTACTACGATCTTCCCGTCGACCATCCCGTCGTCTAGGGCGGTGCAGGTCTCTCTGATATTAGAAAACTGGAACCTCACCCTGATCCCCAGCCTCAGGCCGTGGGCGTCCATGAACGACAGGATGTCGCTGGGACGTGGACTGTTGCTGTAGAAGCCGATCAGATAGATTCCATTCAGGATCTCCTTGATCTGATCAAACCCGTCGAGAACGTACTTCCCTCCCAGAATGCCGGTGCCGCAGATCATCTCGTTGAGCCCCATGAGGTGAAGGTTGTTCAAAAATCGACAACCCCACCAGCTCCACCACTTTGTCTGCTGTCACTATTCCGCGCAGGGTCCCGTTGTCCAGGACAACTTCATCCGCATCTGACAGAAAGCGCAGCTTTTCTTCCCCGTGGGTGATGACGATCATCCTTCAAGCACTCGACAAAGGATTCTCATGCTGTGTAATACGTCTCCGGGATGGCAACGAGCTCGTTACAAGGAAGGTCGAAATCCACCGGAAAACGTGCCGGGCGAGAAAGGACGCGTACTTAGCATAGTTACCGTCGAACTTCCTTCACATGCCACCCATCAGTACGACTACCATTTGCCCCGTCTCCAGGCCACTGTTGGATGAGTCTATGACCTCTCTGACGTACTTGATCCCGGGGATAACCGGGCAGGCCATGCCCTCAGAGCCGATTTCCTCCAGTCGGAGGAAACTCTCGGAGTGGCTCATCTCAAACGTCCTGACTCTCGCAAACATACGACCGGGGCACGCCTCCGGAACGAGACTTCCGTGATGCAGACGTCCTCCGTGTGCGTAACCCCGTCTATCATCACGGCCTTCACAGACTCTCTTATTGGCCGGCCTCCATACGGTATATATCAGAATTAACGTCAACACAACACTGGGGGTCGGCAAAGAGAAGGCTCCCAGTTACGTCTTCGATTACCGCCGGGCAGCTGTGACAAAAGCGGAGAAGTTTGCATCTGAAGCACTTCTCCAGCTTCAGACGTCCCTATAGCCCTCCTCCGTGTCCCGAGGAATATTTTCTTCATCCCCTCTTCCAAAACGTTCCTAACACTACCGTCTATCTGCCTGCAGGCGTAGATGTCGCCGTTAAGCAGGATGGTAATGTGATTGGCTCCGCAGTTACACCTGTCATGGATTAGACTGTTGTTAGGGAGGTTCTCTGCCTCAATCAGGCTCTTCTCGTAGGAATGAGGTCTACAGGTGGTTCTTGAGGTTGAATGCGGTGCCACGTCCCTCGTGCTTTTTGAACTTGGATCAACAGGCCTCTAGGAGGTCCCTGTATTCTGTCGGGATCAGCTGCTCCCCCCCCCCCACTCGGAACCGAACCCCTCGGATCAGTGACTGGCGAAGGCGAACACGTTTGCTTCATTATTCACCACTACGTTGACGGTCCCGAACAGCTCAACAGCGTTGTCGTGGAAAACGATTATTATGATGGCATAGCGGATCCCCACCATTCTAATGGGTCCGATGGCCTTGAGAGTCTCGTCGAAGGAGCCGGAGCAGAGGATCACGTCATGGGTGTCCTTCAGGTTGTTTATTGGGAGCTGGTATTTTTCGCACCTTGGGGAATGCATCCCCCCGCAGACTTCGTTGTCAATGTGGAACAGGTTCCCCATGATGGTGAATAAGATATCCCTGTCGCGGAATATCTTGTCAAGTTCCCAAAAATGGGAGCCGAGTACCGAGTCGACCTTAATGATGTAGAAATATGGCAGGCGATAAAGGTCCCTGCACGTAGAGAGGCAGCTCCTTAAGACGCACTTTATTTCCGACAGAGTCGCGGTGTGAGCCGCACGTCTCTTCCAAAGAATATGTAGCAGTACTTGCAGCGCTGATCGCACTCGTCGGTTATGTGCCATTGAGACGAGAAATAGGAATTTATGAATTCGAGAAGATGCTTAGATTCAGCTTTCACCGGACCATGGACTCATTTAGACTCACGAACGTGATAGCCCTTTCATTTTAAGAGACGAATTTCTCCAGATTGTTAATCATCATCTTTGTTCAGCAAGCAGTTGGACGATGCGAAATGTCCTAGTTTATACTTATAGCAAAGAATAACCGTCCGGTAAATGCATCTCAAATATGTGGGACGTTCACTTGGGACCATATTTGCAGGAAGGTCAGGAAATGCAGACATGCTTGGTGGCAACGCTGATCGGGCTCATAGACGGCAAGTGAAAGGTGTTTATCCTCAGGAATCTACCACAGGGCCCCCAATCCGCTGGTCATGTACAGAATCAGCGACCTGGGCGAATCCCCAAGGTCGGTAATTGAGGCTATGCGGAGCTGGGGTCAGAAGTATATGAACGAGAAACTGTTACTGTCGAAGTAACGCGTTTCTCGGTTTCGGCAGGGAATTGACACCAATAGAAGGATGTGTATAAAGAGTTGGATAATGGCGCCCCTTCCCGGGACGCCGTTTTTAGACCATCAAGCTTGCAGACCTGAGCTCCGCTGCGATTTTGTCGACTGCGCGGGTGACGTCTTCTGGAACTTTAGCGCCGGTGCAGACCATCTTGCCAGATCCGAACAGAAGTACGACGACCTTAGGATCGTCCAGTCTGTAGACGAGGCCAGGAAACTGCTCGGGCTCGTACTCGACTTTTTCGAGTCCCAGTGTGATGGCCACCGTGTTGAGATTGATTTCTTGTTCCAGGTCGGAAGAGGCGACGATGTTCTGAACCTCGATCTTAGGCTCGATTGTGATCTTGACGTCGGCCTTCTCCAGGTCTTTAGCTACCTTGCTGATAGCGATCTTGACGTCTTCGCGGCACTTGGCCCCAGTGCACACAACCTTTCCGCTCCTGAATATCAGGGTGGCGGTCTTGGGCTCCTTGAGTCTGTAGACGAGACCGGGAAACTGCTGGGGGTTGTATTCGGCACCCTCCAGAGCGTCTTCAATCTTGTTCAGATCCAGTTCCTGACCAAGGTATGTCGAAGCCACCACGTTCTCAATGTTCATTTTGGCCATCTTTTCACCGAGTCGGGCTACTTAAATAGTATTTATTAAGGTTTCGGACTAGGAAGTATTGTTGTATAATTCGCCGGCACGATTCAGTATACTCGATTCGTTGAATGATGATTTTATGAATTAATTGTCTTAAATCACTATTTCATATAGTATATAAAATTTTCTATAAATATAAATATTAATGGAATCATCTTAGATATGGTCCGTGCTAGCTAGTGCGGGTTGAAGTTAAAAAAACGCCCCATTCTGTACGAATAGAACAGGATAGTCACCCTTATAGGATATCAGTAGGAGAACGGGTATACGTATCGAATGTCAGAATAAAGTAACCATGTCGGCGGCGAGTTCCGCCGCCGGCAAGAGAGTGAATAGAGCGCGTTCTCCCACCAAG
>CAZIJM010000020.1:0-13283 GCA_964539695.1 uncultured Methanomassiliicoccales archaeon
TGAATGGAAGACCATTTCTGATAAAGCGGGCCGATTCCAATGTGATGTATCTAAACTACGTGTCCCTGAGAACGTTGCCATCCAACAGTCTCAATAATTCGTCTCCAATTTTCGACTGCTTCTCCAAAATGCTCTTGCCTTCCCCGTCCTTGGTACAGAATCTGAGTTTATCACTTGTAATCGAATAGGGAACTAACGGTTAATCCGCCAATCTACTATCGGTTGTTTCGCGATATCACCGCTCACAGTCACTGTCAGTAAATATTCTCCGCCTTGAACAATCGTCTATTTGTACTGTCGACTTCCTCTCGCTGTTGTTGTTCACGAAGTCCGTGGTTAAAACAGGAATCGTAGCCTAACCAGCCTCTTGATGCATCGGCAATAAACATGCACGTTATCTTACTCAATGTCAAAAACGAGTTCAGTGTTGCACAGAGGGTCATAGACGAGTTCACCCGCAACAAGATCAACGTCGAGACAATCGTCATGGGAAAATGCGAGCTTCCTAACAAGTCCAGGATGGTTCTTTCCATCATCATCCACTCCAAAGCGCAGACCGCGATCGGCAAGTTTCAGAAGCTCCGGGACAACCATGAAATGGAGTTCGTTCCCGAGTCCAGCCAGTCCATTATGCGCTCCTATCCAACGGCAACATTGGCGTAATCGGGGGTTCTGACCAGGTCGAGAAACTCATCGAGAAGAACAAACCCATGCACTACGTCAAGGCTATCAACGCATTCTGAACACATCTAGATCGGGCCCAAAAAAAGGCCTGTTGATGTAATGTGCCAGATTCATTTTTTCCGTGTGAATGGTTGAAACTGCTATATATTGGGAGTTCATATAAATCGTATTCATATAAGGCTATGCCTATAAGGCAACCAGAGGCAGTTCGGCCCAGGTGGTACGATGCTAGAGGATGGGATACACTACAGGGCAAGGGCCCCACTCAGAGTGGGACTTGCAGGGGGAGGCACTGACGTGGAGCCGTACACCTCTAAAAAGGGAGGTGCGGTCTTCAACAGCACCATCTCCAAGTACGCGTATTGCACAATCACGCCTGCGTACGACCATTCCATGTCCGTCCACTCCACTAACTACGGGAAGTACGAGGCGCCGCTAGACGGGGGTCCACTGGCTCTTGACGGGAACATGGACCTGATCAAGGCCGTGACCAACCACTTCGAAATCACGGATGGATTCAAGATGTTCCTGCAGTCCGAGGCCCCGCCCGGATCCGGCCTCGGAGGCTCCTCCACCGTTATTGTCTCCATCATTGCCGCGATCTGCGAGTGGCAGAACATTAGGCTTACCAGCATGGACATGGCCAGATTGGCCTATAAGTTAGAGAGGGAGGAGATCGGCCTCAAGGGCGGCAAGCAAGACCAGTTTGCAGCCGTCTTTGGCGGGTTTAACCTCATGATTTTCTGCGGCGACACAGTCAACGTCAACCGCGTCAGGGTCCCGGAGGACACCATCAACGAGCTCCAGTACTGCTCCCTTCTATGCTATACGGGAAGTCCCCGTGAGTCCGCCACTATTATCGAGAATCAGGTGAAGAATTTCAACAAGGGCCAAAACGAGGAGGCCCTAGACAGGTCCAAGGAAATTGCCTTCTCCATGGTCGAGTCCTTGGAAAAGGGGGACATAGCCTCCGTCGGGGAGCTTCTCGACGAGTCCTGGACGTACAAAAAGCAATTCTCCAGCCAGATCTCCAACCTTCACATCGACTCACTGTACACTGCCGCCAAGGCCGAGGGCGCCATTGGAGGGAAGGTCTCCGGCGCAGGGGGTGGTGGGTTCATGTACTTCATATGCAGATATGATCGGAAGTACAACGTGGCCAAAGTGCTCCAGAACCTCGGAGCCAGAATCACGGACTACATGTTCGAACCCGAGGGAGTGATATCCTGGAGGTATCCACATGAATGACGAAATCACAGCAGAGCTCCAGAGGAGCGCGGATACAATTTCCAGGATCGACCCGGCCCAGATCAGAAAGGCCGCGGACATCCTCATCGAGGCCTTTAGAAATAAGGGCCAAGCCATCTTCATGGGCAATGGCGGGTCCTCTGCGGATGCCCAACATATCGCAGCAGAGTTTTCTGGCAGGTACGTGTTGGAGCGCCCTGCGCTGCCCGGCGTATGCCTCTCGAACATTGCCCCCGTGACCGCGATCGGGAACGACTACAGCTACGACCTGGTCTTCAAGAGGCAAATCGAGGCCATATGCAGGAAGGGCGACGTCGTCATCGGAATATCCACATCGGGCAACTCCAAAAACATCGTCCTGGCCATAGAAGCCGCCAAGGAGTGCGGTGCAATCACAATCTCGTTCACCGGCGATGACGGCAGGATGAGGAAGATTTCGGACCATGCAGTCATCATCCCCTCGAGGGAAACCCCCCGCATCCAAGAGGGTTACCTCTGCGCCTGTCACACCATTTGCGGCATCGTCGAAAGGGAAATGTTCGGCCGCAGAGCAGTGTTCATCGACAGGGACGATACCATCGCACCCGACGTCCCCTACTGCGTCGACCCAGACCTCTTCAACACATACGACTACGTGCCCGAGGCGATCCGCAGGCTCAACGAGGCAGGATATCTAGTGATAGTGGTCACCAACCAGTCCGGCATAGGACGTGGCTACTTCAACGAGGCCACCCTAGCCAGGATCCACGACAAGCTCCGGACCAGGGTGGAGGCCGGTGGAGGCCGCATCGATGACATATTCTTCTGCCCCCACACTCCAGAGGACCACTGCTCTTGCAGGAAGCCAGAAGTCGGGATGGGCCTGACTGCCATAATGAGGCACGGCATCGATCCCAGGAGATCGTACATGGTCGGCGACCACGACAAGGACATGGAATTCGGCCGCCGCCTGGGGTGCAGGACCATCAAGGTTAGTCCAGAGCTCACCTTCGCCGACGCCGTGAATCTGATCCTACGGTCCTGAAACATCAACGTGAAAACAGGTAAATATCCGAACAATTGTGCACTGATTGCCTCAGGGGACCGGGCGTCTCTTGTGTGATTCGTAATCACGGTGATTTCATGGACAAGACTGAGAAGATATGGCTTAACGGTAAACTTGTCGACTGGAAGGATGCAAAAGTCCACGTCCTCGCCCATGCCTTCAACTATGGAACCGGGGTCTTTGAGGGGATCAGAGTCTACCACACCCCCAAAGGAATGGCCATCTTCAGGCTCAAAGATCACGTCCAGAGGATGATGGACGGCTGCAAGATGATGGGGATCGATCCGGAGTTCGACGGCAGGACCTACGGGTTCGATGACATTTGCCAGGCCATCAAGGACGTCGTCCGCGCCAACGGTGACGCCGTAGACTACGTCAAGCCCTGCATCTTTCTCAGCGGTGAAGAAGTCGGACTTAACCCCGTCGGCGTCCCCGTATCCATGGCCATCACCTGCATCCACATGGGCGACTACCTCGGTCCGGAATCTGCAGCTGGAGCCAAACTGATAACCTCTTCCTGGCACAGACCCGATAACCTCTGCGGCCCCGTCGGGGCCAAAGTCAACGGCTCCTACGTCGCATCCGCCCTCGCCAAGAGAGAAGCCGTCCACCAGGGCGCCAACGAGGCTATCATGCTCAATCTGTCTGGACACATCGCCGAGTGCACCGGAGAGAACATATTTTTGTACCGCCACGGAAAAATCTTCACCCCCAACACCGCCGAGTGCATCCTCGAGGGCATCACTAGGTGTTCCATCATCCAAGTCGCTAAAGACATGGGCTACCAGGTCGAGGAGATCGAAATCTCCAGGTTCATGCTGATGTCCGCACAAGAGGTCTGGATGACCGGAACGGCCGCGGAGATCGTCCCCGTCACCAGCGTCGACAACAGACCCATCGGCGACGGAAAAATCGGCGAGGTCACCAACAGCATCCACGCCAAGTTCCACGACATCGTCACTGGCAGAGACCCCAAGTACGAGGCATGGCTGGACCACATCAATTGAACATCATTTCCAAAAGCCTCCAAGAATCCTTCTCAGGAGGTCCCGTCCGAATCATTGAGAAACCTTCCGTTGTTCCTTCCATAAGCTTCAGACCCAGTCGTTAGTCATGGTATCCGTCTGCATGCCCGTAGTGCTGGGGACCCTGGTCCTGATCAGGACCAACGTCATATAGTTCATCGTCGACATACTGTGCATTGCAATGTTGGTCATCCCCTACACGAGGAACCTGGGCTACCGCTACAACAAATCCATCATCGCGATATCATTCATCGCGCTAACGATAGCATTCATAGTACACATTATCAACTATACGACGAACATCCACGACGACATGCTACTGGATGTGAATACGTACGTACCTGATCGCGGCCTCCGGGCATACCAATACTACCCCATCGGACTTATGCTCGCCGTCTTTGTGGACCGCAGCTTCGGCATAATGATGCCAAAATGTCGTCGATCGTGTTCACGCTGGCGTTCGCTATGACCCTCTTGACGGTGATGTGTTCTTCACCTTCACGAACA
Source organism: uncultured Methanomassiliicoccales archaeon (assembly GCA_964539695.1). GTDB lineage: Archaea > Thermoplasmatota > Thermoplasmata > Methanomassiliicoccales > Methanomethylophilaceae > Methanoprimaticola. The sequence goes on from CAZIJM010000020.1 coordinate 4,510, forward strand.
TGTACGTCCAGGGCTATTCTATATTCAACAAAGACTTTTTCGACACCTAGAGATACACCAACGAAATCCTAATAGCAACCCCATGATATTTATGGCTATCACGGCATTCCTGTCTGGTTCATCACGCTAGCGTACTGCAGGAAAAGTAAGGACGTCTTCATCAACAAGACGAAGGGGCCGCATGAACCGCATCAGGGCCGTCAACGTGGTCTCGAGATCGTCAAAGTCGCAATGGTTTGCATGGCGTTTACTGCGTCGAACATCCTCGATCACAACATCAGAATCACAGTAATCTGCGGGGTAATCTGCATGATCCCCACGGTAATCCGCCTGATCAGAGCTTTCATGATCCCGCTCTTCCTATACTTTCTGATAATCTTCTTGGAGTTCCTCCACGCTTTCGGGCTGGCGATCAATATCAATACCAAGGAAGGATACTACACACGGTCACCCACACGCTATCCTCAATAACTGTGAGCATCTGCATCTTTTTAGTCCCAGCTTGCTTCCAACACTACACTAACGGAACCGTCAACTTCTCCAAGAAGGGAATCACCCATTCATAGCGCTGCTAGGGATGACGTTCAGCGTGTACTAAAAGGTCATTGAGTACTTTTGGACATGCTCACCGACTCCGTCTCCCAATACAGCCCCTACGACACGCTGATGGATATCGTCTACAACTTCCTGGACAATATAATCACATCGGTCTTTGTCGGGTTTTGCATGACCAGCCACAACCTGCAGGACCTGGTGGAGTCGTTCGGACTAAACCCTAGGTAAAGGAACTAAGGTTCACCGACCACCCGCCTAAGCCTAAAGCGTCACTCTGTGCCGATGGCGGAATTCCTCTTCCTGAACACGAAGTACTTGCTGAAAGCCCAGTTCAGGATGATTTCAATGAAGCTAGTAATGATCTTAGCGACCATACCCGCAGTTCTGAAGAGCACCTGGCCAAACCCTATCTGTAATAGCACAGGGAAGGCAATGACGGCGACAATCAACGTGAAAATCCTTGACCCAAAGAAGAAAACGATCTCGCGAGCCATAACCCAGGGCCTCAGGGTTTTACTGTTGAAAACAATCCACTTGTTAACAATGAAGGCGAAGATCACCCCGCACACCCATGACAGAACGTTGCTGAGTTGCTCCTCACACCCCAACTGGACGAACGCAGCGTAGGATGCCCATGTGACGAGCGTGGTGAACCCGCCCATAGTAACATACACGACAGCCTCTCTATGGACCATCATCATATAACCGATCTTGCCCATCGTCGATTCCCAAGAATTCCTCATAGATAAACCTGAGTTTCCAGATTTGATCGTATCTACGCCTCTAACTATCTATTATTTGTATACTATTTTAATTAACGTTTATATCTAAACATTTTAGTTTTTTAATGTTTTAAATTTAATATTTTAAAATACTGAATTTCATTTGTAAATATAATTTTATATCCACAATGTATACTATAATACATACAATTAACATACACAAAACGGCAAATACATAAACGCTGCCAGATCGTACAGGGAGAATGGAAAGTGAAGAAGATCTACATTCACCTGAGCAAAATCGCAGACAAGAACCGGAGAATCTACGACCACAAGAAAATCGGCCTCGTCGAATTCGGCCTCAAGAAGAAGAATTCATGATGGCGGACACGACGGACGCGGTGCGTCCGCTGGTGGAGGAAAAATGCGCACGCACGTTACTGAGTACATGTGACAACCTCAAGATTTAAGCAAACTAGAACATCCATCGTCTGTTGACTGATTCTAGACTGATATTTATAAATACCTTGTTAATTGCATCCGACGTGTCTTGTTTTGAACAGAAAGAATATCCCACCCCCATACGTTGAGAGCGGCGGACCAGAAGTCGGTGAAAATGTGGGGATGGGGTCATATACCCCCATTCCCCTCAATAATGGCGATAGCCTTTGAGCTCCTCGTCCAGCTTCCTAAGCCTCTCGATCCTGTCGGAAGTCGTGGGGTGGGTACGGAACAAGCTCACCAGTCTTGAAGTCTCCTTCTGACCGAAAGGATTGGAAATCCACATGTTCGCGAACGAGGGGTTGTCGTAGTTATTAGTCCTGGTGGAGCATCTAGACTCGATCCTGGTCAGCGCGCTAGCTAAAGCCATAGGCTTCCCAGTCAACCTGGCGCCGGATTCGTCCGCCAGATACTCGCAATTCCTGGACACCCCTAGCTGGATCAACATCGCCGCAATGGGCAGGGTAATATCAGCTATGATCGCGATCAAGAAGTTGCCACTATTATTGTTGTTGAACAGCCCTGTATAAACAACCATGCGAGTAACGTACGACACCATGGAAGCCATGGTGGAGGCGACCGACATCACCAAGATGTCCCTGTTCTTAACGTGTAACAGCTCATGCGCCATCACGCCCTCCAGCTCTTCATCGGTAAGAAGGTTCAACAGCTGCCTCGTCGCTACGACAGCCGCGTTCTTAGGGTTCCTCCCAGTAGCGAAAGCATTGGGCATGGGCATGTCAGAGACCCCGACCTCGGGCATCGGAAGACCCGCCCTCATAGTGAGACTCTCCACTATGGAGTAGAGCCTGAGCTCCTGCTCCCTGGTCACGAGGCGAACCTTGTTCACCTTGAGAGCCATGTTCTTAGAAAGGAAATACGAAAACACATTGAACAGGATGGACACGGCTAACATCACGGTCAACCCATAGAGCTGATTGCCAAGCCAACCCCCTACGAGCATGCCGATTACTACCAGCAGTGCAGTCATGGCCGCGAACATAGCGGCGGTTCTGAGACGCCAGTACATATGAATCGGTCCTTCATTTGTCCAATTTATTATTTAAATGTATCACCAGTCGCTTCAGAGAGGCAGTTCATCCCTTATACACCATGCCCACGTAGAACTCGTCCACACCGTGCAATCCCAGCTGGGTCCTGAGATTAAGCATCCCATCCCTACCGGTGCAGTGGTTGAGCTTCAGTATGCTAACGTTCCTAGATGAGAACTCTTTGGCGTACTGGTGCGCTACGGACTTCTTGGCCTTCTCGAGTAGAACCGCACCAATAAAGGCGTCGGGGTACTTGTTGAACCTAGAGAACACCGCCTCCAGGGCCTTGGCAGGGCCTTCAATGCCGCGCCCGGAGATGATGTTAAGCCTCCTGCCCTCCACCACCAGGTACCTCTCGGAGCCCCCGTTGAACTTGAACATAGGTGTGACCGTGATCCCCGAGAACACCTTCAGCCACCCGTCATCATAGATGAACCTGACCTTGGAGCGATTCTCATCGGACACCCCGACACTAGATGAGAACAGCCCGAGCTTTCCCTCGTACAGGCCTTCCGGCGTGTACACATCAACAGCGCCCTCCCTTATATCCAGGAACCCGTCCAGGGCCCTGCAATTGTCCGGATGGGCCTGGGATATGACAACTGCGTCCACGGACTCGGGATCAATCTCCAGATTCTCCAGATTGTGCTTGAGGTACCTGTTTTTCAGACCGATATCAAAGAGGACCCTCCTACCGTCTCTTTCCACCAGCACGGAGAAACCCTTAGCTCCAATGAGAGGCGTGTTTTCTAGGGCTCCCTCGTCGTAGACACACGTGATCGTCACATCCATTGAAATTCACCTCTTGTAGAGCGAGTCGGGTATATCGCCACATATCCTATAGATGCTCTCCATCGGCACCTGCCCGTTGGCCAACCACGCCTTCACCCTCTTAGGAACGGTGGTGACGGACATAATGGCGCCCGGCCTATTTGGGTCGTCGATATAGTCCGTCTCCAACATAAAGCGGTCAGTCCCCTTAGAGAAGGCCTCCTTCGTATTGAAATTGGATGCAGGAATCGACGGCATGACGCCGCAAGTCTCCTCTTCAGTCACCCAGGGCGGGGACGAATGCTTGACAACCAATCCCCTATCGAGGCCCGCCCTGTCCGCGATCGCCGCCAGCGACCTGTCCGTGTCTGGCTCCGACTCGCAGTGTATGATGACCGGGCAGTCATTCTCCCTCGCCAGCTCCATACCACGGAACAGGATGCGGTCGGACGCGTCCCGGATCTCCTGGCTCACTGAGAAGTGGGGCCTCCCAATCTCTCCGATAGCGACCGCCCTGCCCTCCGCGATGTCCCTGCCCGCAGTCTCCATGCCTTCCAACATGATTTCCTCGGCCTTCTCAAGACCGTAGACCTTGGCTAGGTGCAGGATCAGGACCGGATACGGCCCAATGGCGATATTGATCTCCAGGTTCGTGACCTCCCTCGCTCTGTCTACAAGCCCATACGTGACCTCATAGGACTTGGCAAAGTCCGCCCCGCAGGTTATTGGCACTTCCTTGTGGGGAAGAGTGACCAGAGTCAACCCCGTTCCGCCGGCTGCCTCGAACTCCCTCAGCGCATCGACATTACGGCCAGAGGGGCTCATGTGCACATGATTGTCATAGACGAGTACTCCCTCGCTCATGATAGGATTACGGCTCCCACTTATTTAGGAGTTCGACAGAACCCCTTGGCACATCCATTTTAAGTGCTCAAGACCGTGACGTATACCAGAAGAAGTCTATAGGCGGAAACAACATCTACCCATTCACTATGATAGTGTGCCAGAAGGGTATAGTAGATGTCCTGGTACTTAACACCATCTGCCTGAAATGAGAGATGTGCTGATCCGCGGCGAGAAAGGAACTGCGAAGTTCACTACCATCCGCACCCCGACAGGACTGCTCCCAGAGAGAGTAGTCACCAGAGGGTGCCCGTGCGGGTACGCCTGGGGTAACTGAGACTCCGACTGCAGGAAGAAGCTCCCGGGGGGGGGGGGGAGCCGGATATAGACCACGTCCCAGTACGCATAGTGGAGCTGCCCCTGAACTCCACAGAGAACAGATCGTCAGCACCATGGACTTGAAGCACACCATTAGCACCAGCGGTAGGGGACTCGAACTGGACATTTCGGCGAAGGGCAACGGGAACATCTTATACGTAGACAAAGTAAACTTATTGGACGACCGTATCGTCGACCTTCTGCTGGACGCGACGGCGATGGATATGAACTACATCAAGAGAGAAGAGATCTCGTACAGTCACCCGTCCAGATTCGTGTTGGTTGGGACGATGACCCCCGAGGAGGGGGACCTGCACCCGCAGCTGCTAGACAGGTTCGGGATGAAGTCAAGGTCAAAAGGGAGCAGAATCCAGCCTCCCATCTAGAAATGATCTACAGGCGCATGATGTACGAGAGGGACCCAAAGAGGATTTTACCAACTGTACGAGGCCAGCGACGCCGAGTTCCGCGACAGGATTGTGAAGACAAAAAACGCGGTGAGAAACATGAACTCCAATAATTGCACCCTGGATGCGGCGATGAGGACCTTGCTCCATATGGGCATGGAAAGGTACCGCTCCGACCTCACCATGGTTAGAACCGCGTACGCGAGGGCCGCTCTAGACAGCAGGAGAGACTCCACCCCAGCCAACAGGTCGGGATCTGCAGAATGGTTCTCTCCCACTGGATGAGACACAACCAGTTCCAAGACCAAGGTCTGGACCAAGGGGGCTGGACACAAGCTCTGCGACCTGCTATCGACACATTAACGCACTACCCTATTACCGCCATAGTCAGTTACGACCTTATCGTCGAGACCATCGCCTGCGTCCTATGCCTCTCTGAGCATCCACGCAATGCTTGTCTGTGGCCCTACAGAGACCGAGAAGACCACTACCGTCAGAGGAATCGCTGCAGTTACGAGGGACAAGAGGTACGTGGAAATACCCCTCGACGCCACACCGGAGCAAATGTTCAGCACCATCGACCTGAACGAGACCATCTCCAATGGAAGGAGAATCATAGTGAACTCAATCATGAAATGCGCCGACGAAACATCCTGGTGGCCAACAACATCAACCTCCTCCCGAAAGGATTGATCCACAGCATCCTTGACACAGTCACCATGGGACTCATCAGAACCGAGTTGGACGGGGTGTCGGTGAAGGAGAGGTGCGACACCATGCTCCTGTCCACCGTATATCCGGCAGATATAAGACTCACCCCGCACGAACTGGATTACTTCAACATATACGTACACATCCACCTACAAGGACCTGAAGGAGAGGATGAAGATTCTCAGGAAAACCTAGAGCATTCGCGCTCCTTACGCGCATTCTGTGATCATATTCCTCTGAATAGGATGCACTGGCCAATGGAATAGCCTCTGCAAACTCGACTAAAGTGGTATCACGGAGGGGCTTATGGACCTTGTACCGGAGATCTCGGAGATCATGAGTGTCTAGGGCACCGCATGGACGTGGCGCTGGTAAATACTACCCGCAACCTCGCAACCCTCTGCGGGATGGACACGACTGATGAAAGCTGCCTCAGGGATGCAGTGTCTATATGCTTCATACAAAAGACCAGGGCGATGTCCAGACAAGTCGCTTTAACGCCGAAAACTGTAGTAGAAACAGTGGCCGTAGAGGCTCAGATGCCGGATGTACCAGATGCCGAAATTCAGAAGACTGAAGCGAAAGCATGTATGACCATAGGGGAGGACATAGTCCTCGCCATGAGACAAACATTCAAGGTCGCTAACTTTCTCCCGAGAAACATAGAGCTGGACAGGAACCGCGACTCCGGCCACAGAGAGCTGAGACTCTCTAAAGACTCTAACAGCCATTACATTGGATGCGTCATACCCCACGGAAGCTCAAGAATATCGCCCTCGGGTCTACCATCCACACGACCGCACCCCACCAAGCACACCACTCGAGGGACGAGATCGCGATAACAATCGAGGAGAACGACATCCGTAAGAAGATAAGGGTACACAGGAAGGGAATGAAGATTCTGTTCGTGATAGATAGTTCCGGGTCCATGGACGCGAAAAGCCACATAGAAAAAGTCTACCACCGCAGAAACATGTCGTGCTAATGGTCTTCAGGGACGAGCGGACCGAGGAAAGTCCTGCCAATAACCTACAGCGTCAGCGGCACCAGGACGATCCTAGGGAGCATGCCGTCAGCGATTGTACCCCACTGGTCTCCAATCTCCAGACTAGCTACGAGATCTCCAAAAAGTATACCGACAGGTGCGACGACCCCGTAATGATCATACTGACCAATGAATGGAGCAACGTCGGGATCGACATCAATCTTAGGACCGACAACGAACTCAAGCTAACGTCGAGGGCGATAATCAGGTGAGGATACGTTCGGTCATGATCGACACTAAACTCTCTGAAGTCTGAGCTCCGTAAGGCGCCTATACTCGCGAAAATACTCCGTGCGGACTGCCTAACCCTGAAAGAGATGAACGCCTACCACCTGTCCAAGATGATCATGGCATCGCTGATGTCAAAGTAAGCCACAGCGAAGGATGGATATACGCACTGACCGCTGATACACACCATGGATGCAAACTCCCGCTTCCTCCTGAAGGCGTTCAGGAAGTACTACCGCGTAAACTCGCCCATCCTGCCGGACAGATTCACCCGCAGGGAGTTCGGATTCATGTTCTTTGACAGATCGTACGTCCAGAGGCACATGTCCTTCAGGCACCCAGAGGAGCTCCACAGGTTCATGCTCGGCCAGGTGCCGTCCCACAGCTACTACTCCACGTCTTACTACCGGAGGCCCAATGCGCCTAACATGGATGAGAAAGATTGGATGGGAGCAGAGCTCATCTTCGACCTGGACGCTGACCATCTTGAGGGTGCAGCGCAGATGACCTACGCCGAGATGCTAATACAGATCAAGAAAGAGATAATCAATCTGGTCGACTCGTTCCTGCTCGGCGACCTGGGCTTCTCAGAAGACCAAGTGCACATCACGTTCTCTGGCGGAAGGGGCTATCACGCCCACGTCAGGACGCCAGACGTTATGGAACTGGGGACTCATGAGAGGAGGGAGTTAGTAGACTACATCACTGGCACTGGCCTAAACATCGACTGGATCTTCCCATACAACAGGGTAGTCACCTCTAAGGTGGTCACCGGCACCGGCGTGAGGACCAACGTGGCCAAGGACCGTCTGATCCCCCCGGCAGACTCCGGAGGATGGAAGCTCAGGATGAGGAACGGGCTGATGAACGTGGTGAACGATCTATGCGACACAGGCGACGTGAAGTCTTTCAAAAAGGAGTATCCGAGCATCAAGGGCAGCGGGAACTCCACCGTTCTCAAGGCACAGGAAGAGCTCAAGAAAAACCGCGGAATACTGTTCCAGAAGAACACTATGGCCGTTCTATCCAAGTCCACCCAGAACATGCTGGTCAAAATAATGAAGGAGGACATGGCGCCCCGCATGTCCGGCGAGGTGGACGAGCCCGTGACCGCTGACATCAAGAGGCTTATCCGCCTGCCCGGATCCGTCCACGGGAAGAGCGGCCTCAGAGTCACCCCAATCACCCGCTCGGAGCTTACTGACTTCGATCCACTGCAGATGGCGGTGCCGAAAGAGTACACAGACGACCCGGTCAAAGTCACCATAAGAAAACCGACCAAACTGGATATCAAGGACGAGCACCTCTCGTTGAAGGGTGAGACTGAGGTACCTGAATACGCCGCCGTATTCCTCATAGGCAGGAAAATAGCCGATTTTGGATACGCGTCTGAGGAGCAGAGAAGGAACAGACTGTTCTAACATGACTGACACATCCTGTTCAGAAGTCCCTACGCCTCCATTCTGTATCCTTTTCTTATATTACGCTTACGTTTTTGTTATTTTCACACAATTTATAAGCACCGATAATGTCAAGTTCATGTACGAACTCGGTATTATTG
>CAZIJM010000021.1:0-13180 GCA_964539695.1 uncultured Methanomassiliicoccales archaeon
CTCAAGTACTCGAAGAGACCGGCAATGGATTCATGATGAAGGGTGACCGAGCCGGCCGATGATCAGTTTAATCCATTACCTTTATTGAGTTGTTCAATAGTGTTCAATGTTTATCACGTTTTTAAATTTATTACTCGTGATAATTGGAAGCCTCCGATGGCGAACGGGATAAGCATGGAGGTAGTGGTGGCGGTGTCAATAGTGATCGTCTTAATGGTGGGCGCCACGTTTATACTCTATATAGCCATAGATGATCCGGACTTTCACGAGACAACACACCACCATTCTCTTAGGAACATATGCGGCGGGAAGACTACATGAGAACCGCCGAGGTGATCTACACTCTAGAAAACTCCAACTTTTACACCTACACCTTCATAATGAGCATCGGCACTTCTATAGCTGCTCACCGAATCTTTCAGGGTCGTGTTCGGATTAGATAACCTTCCGCTTCAGACACTTTACTAGCGTATTGGGACGGAAGTCATGATGGAAAGGGGGATGGGAGTCGCCTAAACGTTCTGGGTGTCCGAGCACTGCGTGGTGAAGAAGACCCACATCGTCTCTTCTGAGATGGATGTCACGCTCCTGCTGACCTCGGTGTTCTGAACTTGTATCCGGTCGCAAATTGCTCCTCCGCTAGTTTATCGATAATACTAATTTTGAATTTATACGTAGATTTAACATCCCCGATATGATTTTTTGAGAGTTTCTGAAACCCGCTATGGACAATCACGTGCACACGTCCACGCGCGCACACGACAAAATATTAGTGGGAGAACAGACAGGTCGATTCCGAGGATCTCCAAGTAGCGGGTGAACTTGTTGATCGTTACATTCGCCTCAGAGTAGATCATATCACCGTCCGACCTGTCGGGTTTGACGATAAGGGAGGACAGGTTGTCGATTATGCCCTCAGCAGTCTTCAACAATTCTTCCCTTGCATGATCGCATCGATGGCCCTGGAGTCCTCTCTAGGCCTTAGAGCCATCTACAACGAAGAAGCCGGCCATAGTATTGCCATGTTTGTCTTTGAGGATGCCACCGCAGACTTCTACAATGTGATAATGCTGACTGAGAGCCTGAGGCTCTGATGGTACACTTCATCGAAACAATACTACAATTGGGGGCGGACATCCCTGCCCCACTTCTCACACCGGGTAGTCGATCAGCACTGATGCCAAGTTCAACCCCTCTATGGCTAGCCACGCGTTGAAGTCCTTGCCGCTGGATGCTACGATCCTCTTAAAGAAAACGTCCATTTTAACCAGCACCGCTCCAACGGCGTCCCCAAATCTCTCCTTGCCCTCCAGGCTACAGTCGTTAACTGTCATGTTGAATTCTGGGACGGTTCTCTAGTCCACGAACTTGGATGCCCCTTAAAGCCCGATCATCCTAATCTGGTTGTTCCTGCAGAACGACGTACACCCGGAGATTTTGAACCTGGGCAAGGCGTTGTCCGGGATTTCGACGATTCTGACCGCGTTAATTATAGCGAACAGCGTCTGTTGGAATCTCTAAAACCTTGCTAACAGATCGTGGATCCAATGCATGACATTGACGTTTCGAACAGCGTCACGACACACACCCGCCATTCTGGGTGTTGATGCCGTGATCCGACCACGAGTCATTATGTCTGTAATCTGGTCCCCGATTAGGTTGTGGAACTACATAGTCTCGCAAGTGGTTCTGTGGATCCTGGTTATACCGTACCTCTTACATTCGTCAATGATGAAGGACAGCTTGTCCTTGGATGTGTGGCCGCCGTACGTGTGGAGTCTGATCATACCGAGTTTTCCACCCTAGGTGTAGCTCCTAAACCTTCCATATACACTCTTGTAGTTCTTGGCACTCGTTTCGCCGGCGAAGAAACTCACCTCTACTCGCCTGAACTCCTCGATCCTATCTCTAAAGAACTCCTTGTCCCTGGCCATAGGCTCCAAAAGACAACAGGGGTTATTACGGGTGACAGTAATGTCATATCGGTGAAGGAGATGCCAGACTGTCCGAAAGACATCAAGAGAGAGCTGGGGCTGGTCCAGGTTTACACTGGCAACGGCAAGGGGAAGACCACCGCGGCCATGGGGTTGGCGTTTAGGGCTGTCGGGCGCGGATTGAACGTCATCATGCTGCAGTTCCTGAAACCGCCCTGGAACTACGGGGAGCATCTGGCCTCGGAGAGGTTCAAAGGGTTCACGATAGAACCAATGGGAGTCGATCACCTGGACGGAGAACCCGTAACCCGTGAGGAAGAGGAGCTCCTGACCCGCAGGGGCATGGCCAGGGCGGAGGAGGTGTTGCTGTCCGGAGAGTATGACATGGTCATATTGGACGAGATTATCAACTCCATGAAGTTCGGGTTGATCATGCCACAGGAGCTCATAAACCTGCTGGAGCGCAGGGCCCCCCATATAGAAGTTGTTCTGACCGGGAGGGGTGTTCCTCGGGAGATCATCGACTACGCCGACTTGGTGACTGAGATGACACTCGTTAAGCACCCGTTCGACAGGGGGATCATGGCCAGGAAGGGTGTGGAGTACTGATTTAAGTTGCACTCAATTGTAATATAGCACTGCGTGTGCTTTAGACGCCTATGGCAGTCTGTTCCAGCATCACAGAGACTATAGGGGACACCCCGCTCGTCCGTCTGAACAGAGTCTGTCCCTCCGGGAGTCACATCTATGTGAAGATCGAGGGGAAGAATCCGTCGGGTTCCGTCAAGGACCGCGCGGCCCTGTCTATGGTGAACGACGCAGCGGCCAGAGGACTGCTCCCCGAAGGTGGCACTATCATTGAGCCCACATCAGGCAACACCGGCATCTCGCTAGCGATGATCGCAGCAGCCAGAGACTATAGGGCTATTATCGTCATGCCGGACACCATGTCTGAGGATTGCATCTCCCTGATGAGGGCATACGGGGCGGAGGTCGTCCTATCCCCCGGGGTCCAAGGCATGCAGGGCGCTGTGAATGTCGCCAAAAGAATCCACCAGAAGAAGGGTGGCTTCATCGTAAGGCAGTTCGACAACCCCGCTAATATCGCCGCTCACAGGACCGGTACCGGCCCAGAGATCCTCAAAGACCTCCCAGATGTAGACTACGTGTTTGCCGGAATCGGAACCGGTGGGACGGCCACTGGCATCGCGCTCTCTTTCAAGGACGCCGGCAGTGACGCGAAGGTCATCGGCGTTAAACCTGCGGAGAGTCCGCTGATCACCAATGGGCGCGCGGAACCCCACAGGATTCAGAGCCTGGGGGCCAACTTCGTCCCTGGCAATTACCACAGAGACGCCGTGGACGGTGTAATCATCATACCGGACAATGACGCCGTCGCCATGTCCGTTAGACTCGCCAGGGAGGAGGGCATCTTCGCGGGCATCTTCGCGGGGGCCAACGTCTTGGCCGCGATCAACAAAGCACGTGAAGAGCCCTCGGCAAGAATCGTGGCCGTCCTCCCTGACGGCGGCAATAAGTATACGAGCCTCGGCATCTACGAGTGATATGATACCTGTCAAGATCCCGGATGATCTGCCTGCGGTCTCTATCCTCGAATCCGAGAACATCTTCATAATGTCGGAGCAAAGGGCGGACACCCAGAATATCTGTCCACTGGATATCCTTATCTTAAACCTCATGCCCACCAAAGTGGAGACCGAGATCCAGCTTTTGAGGTGCCTGGGCAACAGCCCGCTGTAAACTAACATCACGCTTCTGCAGATGACTAGCCACGAGTCTAAGAACACCTTAGGGGTCCTCAATAGGTTCTACAGAAAATTCAATCATGTGAGGGATCCAACTTCGACGGGATAATCATCACCCGCGCCCTGCTGGAGAACGTCAAGTACGAGGAAGTAGACTACTGTAACGAGCTATGCGAGATCATAGATTGAATCTTTACCAATGTATGCTCCACGTTGTACATCTGCTGGGGCGCCCTTACGGGACTGTGCCACCACTACGGCATCTCGAAGTACCGCCTGGATTCCAAAATCTCCGGCATTTTGAGCACGAGGTCCTGACCCCCAACGAGCCGCTGATGAGGGGGGTTCGATGACCGCTTCCAGATGCCCCAGTCCAGATACGGTAAGGTCAGGGTGGAGGACATTAAGGCCATTCCGCACCTACACATAGTTGCGAGTCGGACGAGTCCAGTGTGAGTATAGTACAGTCAGAGAAGAACTAGGTCTTCATTACGGAACACTTCGAGTACGACACCCGAACATTAGCCTGCGGGTACGAGAGGGACCTGAACATTAGGAAGGACCGCATGTTCCTGTCCATTACTTCGAGGACACAACCTCCAAGACCCAATCGTCAAGTGGAGGGGCCGCTCTACCCTATTCTTCACCTACTGGTTGAATTACTGCGTCTACCAGCGCACCTCAACAATATCAATTACATAGGGAGACAATGAGAAGCCATGCGGGAGAGGCCCCGTATACGCCTCTCCTCTAGAAGCGGATCATAGGCTGACGACCCTGGGGTTGACCAACTTGCCGACGATGGCGTCCCTCACGAATGGGTTGAGCCCGGAGATATCCCCGCCCCCGTCCAGGACCGCTTGGACCTCGCCGGCTATGTGGGTGAAAACTTCCTTGAAGATCCTGCAGGAGTCCCCGCCTATGTTTTCAATACCACACTCATGGTAGGCGTCCATACTGCAGCCTCCGTTGCAATACCTGTACATGGAGCACTGAGCACACTTCTCACGCCTCTTTATGGAGCCGATAAGTACCCTTTTAAATCCTTCCGACTGGAAGAGTTCCTTGATGTTGCTTACTTCGTTGACGTTGCCCATGTAGAACTCCCTGGGGCAGGCTTTGGCACAGGGATACACTGAGCCGTCGGGGTTCACGCACAGCCACTTGGTTAGGCAGGAAGTGTGAGCGCAATCGGAGAGTGTGGGGTCGCCCAGATAGTTAAGGATGTAGAGGTAGTGGGGGATTAGGGGCACGTTCGCCTCGGAGTCGTGGAACCAGACGTCGAAGGCCTCAATGCTACCACGGATGAACTCGTCTGCATCTGGGACGGTGCCGTTACCTCTGGCACATCCGGCCGAGATCACAGGCGACAGGGAGAGGTTCGTATTGTTCTTCTTGAAGTAGTCATACAGCTCCCTCTGCCTAAGCGCGGTCTCGGCACAGATCGTGGCCGACACGGAATACTTATTTTCCTTGGCGGAGAGTAAGTCCAAAGCCTTAGATGGGTCACTCTTACGGAGTACGCCGTTGTAAAGACCCTCGTAGGAGACGCCAACGTTGATATGCTTCTCTTTGCAATAAGCCATGAAGCGCCGGTTCACCAGAGTGCCGTTAGTCTGCACGGTGTTCCCGCAGCGCCCGTTATTTTTGCCGAAATGCCTCTCCTGCATCTCAACGACGCTCTTGTAGAAGGACATGGGAAGTGTGAGCGGTTCTCCCCCGTGCCATATGAACCATGCGGATTCGTACTCGGATGAGATCATTCCAAAAAGACGATCGAGAGTGCCGAGGGAGATCTCCCCCCTGACCCTCTCGTTCGGTGTGTGGTAGCAGTGCTTGCAGTCGGTGTTGCAGTACAGTGTCGGCTTCACAATCACCGACAGATAGGGCTTCATGCACCGATGCCGGGATCAGAATGGCCAGTATGTCCAGACACCGTTGAAGCCGTTGGTGGCATAGCAGCAGCACGCGACCAGGACGACAACACCCACGACCAGACATCCGTACCATCTGGGTGAGCTGCAGCATCCCCTGTCATCGCAACAGCAATAATCGCATTTCGTGGAGCCTTCATGGTCACCCTTATCGTAGCGCTCGTTGTGATCTGACTCGGGCAGCCCCTCCATTGCAAACGCGATAAACGCAGATGGGGACTGGCTCTCGTAAAGTGCGGTCAATTTGTCTACGGATGCTGACTCGTACGACATGGGATACTCACCTACCGACGCTGAATTCGGTACAACCAACCGTACTTATTGCACGTATTTAACGATTGGTGTCTCCTCAGAACTATGCCAGCAGACCCCAACCGGGAGCAGTGTTATTATCTGTTTTCGGCTATGAAGGGACATGTTCGGGTACACGGTACCAGCGTACGGGAAGCTGTCCCCGGCGGATCTCAGCAGGTACCGCAGGTACTATTGCGAGGGGTGCCACCAGCTCAGAGACGGCTTTGGCCTCACGGGCACGCTAACTGTGAACTACGACATGACGTTCAATACAATTCTCCTTTGCGGGCTCACCGGAGAAGCCCTCGACGTGAGACCCACCAAAAGGACCCTCTGCATCCTGGAGGACCCCAAAATTCGCTCCGATCTCATGAGGGATATGGCCGCCTATACCCTGATTCTTACCAAATGGGAGCTGTACGACGACGAGACCGACGACCCATCGGTGAAGACCAGATTCGCCTCCCTGACCCTGAACCGGGCGATCGAGAAGGCAGTGAGGATGCATCCGGACTACGACGACATGGTTGGACGCGGATTCTCCGACCTGAGAAGGCTGGAGCTGCGGGGCTGCAGAGACGCCAGACTCATGGGGAGGACATTCGGGAAGGGGCTCATCGGCGCGTTGAAGGAGATCGCCGGGGACTCCTACTCCGAGGATCTGGGGGAGCTGTTCATTGAGCTGAGCACTGCCGTCTACATCATGGATGCCATTGATGACCTAGATGAGGACTTTATAGACGGGACGTACAACCCACTTCTCCCGGAGTACGGGTTCGTTAACGCGAGAAGCATGATCGACGGCAACGTATTCGTTATCACGGACCTGGTCAGCGAGACCGTCGGGGTGCTGCAGGGCCGCTATTCCAGAGTGCGGCCGGGCATGGTGGGCAACGTGTCGCTGTGCGACAACATCATCTACTTCGGGATTCCAGAGTCCGCCTGCAGGGTGATCTCGGGCAACGCCCGGGCCAAGGCTAGCATCAAGAACGTCTTCTCCAACAGGACCATCAGGACGTCAGAATGACCCCGCCGGATCGTAGTCCGAACAAACATCCAGCGGGAAAACCTCTACGCCGGTCCTGGCACAGACCTCTTTCGTGAACGAGATGCAGTTCTCGCAGCATCCAGGGCGATACTTCCTGCAGGTGCCGTCGGGCCTGGTCGACCTGACTTCCGACACGCACACCCAGATGCCGTCGGAGTGGCGACAGAACCTGCAGGTGCGGCATTTGCAGTAGCTCTCGTTCATACTCTTTTTATGCGGTGTACAATGAAAAATGCATCGGTCCCGCCCCCGACACCAACTTTATAGAGAGTGCCGCTACGACAAGTCATGACAGTCACAATGGCCTATATGGGCATCCCGGGTGAACTCCGAATAGACGACCGTGGAATTCGCCGCTAAAATAGAGTGGGACAAGTATAAGTTTCTTTCCAGGGTCAACTCCTGGAGCGTCATGGATGCTATGGACCTGGAGGAGGTCGACTACGGCGTTATAGCTATCGTTAACATCAACGCGGGCCTTGTCGAGGAGATTTCTACGACTCTGAAGGGCAGGGACAACATCGAGTTCATCCTCAGTTTCTGGGTACTAATTCACCACTGCATCTTCATAAAGGAGGGTTACGAGGGCCCCGTCAACTATATTACCTCCCTATCCAAGCTCTGCTCTAGACCAGGCGCAATCTGGAGAGGCTTTCACCCGATACGAACAGGATCGAAGTCGAAGACACTGACATAGCGGCGAGTATCTGGCTTAGGAAAGTTCCTCGAGAACACTGCCGCCATTTACAGAAGGAACATCGGGCACATGTTCGAGCGAGGATAATCCACGAGAACATCAAGAATAGGTCGAACAACATGACTAAGTTTCATCTCCTTCGCAAGGTATCCGTATGATATCAGACATGATCAAAAGGACGCCCGCCGTCTGGATGAAATCCTGGCCGAGTCTAAATAGAGAGGCCATGAGGTACAGGGCGGCCAAGGACGACTACCAGCGCCAAGTATCGGTTTTCACAGACAAAAAGTACAAATTCCAGGTCCGGGCCAGAAAACTATCCTTCTAGGTGTCCGTGTACAGACGGCAGTGAAACAAGTGCAATATCTCTCTGTAAGGTTAAGCAAAAACGCGACAAGTGGAACGACCGCGCCGCCAGGATAAGGACTGCAGGGGGACTAGATAACATAGGCGAGGCCAAATCGCAGGCCCGGAACTGGCATCAGGAGGTCCTCAAGTACTCCCAGGACAAGCAGACTGTCTATGACAGAATGTACTCCCTCGTGAAGGAGGCAAGGAAGCTCAGAGACCGCATAGAAGTGTCACAGCCAGTCCCTCGTCTGTAGGAGGGCCGTCAACTCCGAGCACGAGAAGTGCATCACCGCTGTCAGGAAGATGGAGAGAGTCAAAGACAAACTCCCCGAGTGATCTCGGTCCGCGAATAGCATCACATCGCTACGCATTAGCCTCATGAACCTGTAGGTACGGAGCCTCCCGGTCTTTGGATCCGGTATCTCACGGACACAAGCCTCACGGTAGTTGCACTTTTCCAGGACCCTCCCGGACGCCTCGTTCTCGGTGTCGTACCTGGCCTGGATGAAAATGTAGTCGGTTATGTCCAGGATGTACCTAGAGATGGCGGTTAGCGCCTCAGTCATGTAGCCCCTGTCCCACTGCGCCTGGGCGAGGCAGTACCCGACCTCGCAGTACCTCAAGTCTGGATGGTCTCTCACCGCGGTGATGCTGCCCACGGGCTCGCCAGTAGACCTCAGCGTTATGCACCAGTCCATGCTGCCTAATGGATACTCGACGATCCACGACCTCAAGACCGCCCTGGTCTCTCCCACGTCCCTATGAGGGCTCCAGGTGGTGAATCTGGCGACCTCTGGGTCGGACATCCATATCCTGAAGCATGCATCGACGTCCGACTCCTCGAACCTTCTCAACTCGAGCCTCTTGGTCCTCAAGCGGAGAGTGCGGATGGTCATTCTATCTCCACAGGTAGCGATTCCATGACATTCAACGCCTTTACCCCCAGAACCCTGTCGTAACTCGCCACACAGCCCCTGTGGGCAAAGACCCTTGCTTCAAGGCGGGCTGTACGAGCGATCACAGTGTTGGCGATGACGCAGATGTTGGTGACCACGTCGCATCCCTTGAGGAGGTCCGTGAGGTTGGGACATCCAAAGGTGCCCTTCCTCACGACTACGTACTCTTCCCATCTCGAGAGCTCGAAAAGTCTGCCGTGGAACTCCCAATCACGAGTCCTGCGTATGCAGTGCTCCACCGGGAGGAGCTTCCTTTCATGGGTAGATAGGTAGTCAGAGCCGTGGATGTCTATGGTGAAAATGACGCGGTCCCTCCATTCCAGGTATTCGGATACGTGGTCGCATATCCTATTCTCTATCGACTCGGCATCTCGACCCTCCAGACTACCCATGACGAAGTCGTTCTGATAGTCCATGACGACCAGAACGTACATAGTCGTTCCTAGACAATTACACCTTTATATTGATGTTGGCGATGTTCCTCTTGACTATGTCGAAGACGAGGCTGTAGGGGATGCCCTTAGTAATAGAGATGTCTACGCATGAGTGCCCCTTCTGGTACTCTCCAATGATCATCCCCTCGATGACGGTGTCGACCTCGTGAACCGGAATGCTGGCCCTCTTCGAGCCGATCTCCCTCTCGCTGGACCAGTCCTTGGAGGAACACAGCGGGCATTTCCTGGGCATCTTGGTGCCCTTTGCATTCCAGCTGTAGTCGCAACGCTTGCATGTGTAATTGCGAGGCGAAGTGCTCCACTGGTGTGTCCCGCACGAGGGACACCTCTTGGGAGCCCCGTTGTGGGAGTTCCACATGTGGCCGCAGCGAAGGCAGGTGACCTTGAGGTGGGGATCATTCCACTTCATCGAGCGGCACTTTGGACACCTCTTCGGCAATTGGTCCTTACGCGGAATCCACTCGTATGAGCACCTCGCGCACCTTAGCGAACTGCTTGAAGGCATTGTTGAGGACATATAGTATAGTTTCGATTTCTAAGTATTTAATATCACTCGAAAAATATTAATGATCGGAAATATCATCCAACTTACCATCCAATTTTGAAGGCAGCCCATGTAGCAAAATATACGTTGGCATAGCGCGGATGTCTGAAAACCGCATAGACCCCCTTGCCGACGGAGTACCCGTGGCGAAATGGCCGCATGGCGCGCACGATATCCTCGTCAGTCCACCGCAAGAACTGCTTGTGAGCCTCCATGAAGTGCGGATTCGTGTAGATGCTTCTGCAGCACCAGCGGGAGTACCCGCGCAGGTCCTCTGTCCTTAGGGCTTTAGCAACCTTCTTTCCTGAGAGCATGGCGATCCCGATGCCTCCGTAGCACAGCGCATTGGCCAGGGCGGCTGCGTCGCCAATAAGGACGGCGTTGCCTTTTACAGTCTCCGGAACCCCTCCGAACGGCAAGTAACGGGCGCCAGTTGACACTGTCCCCTCGGGGTGCGGCGTCCCCCTGAGTGATCCTACAGACACCGTTCCCGGCTTGGATGGGAACCTCCAGAGGTAAAACCCAGGGTACTCCCGGCTAACCGTGAAGTGAAGTACGGTGCCTCCCTCTCCCCGCGCTATATTGTTCACCACAGGCAGCATCTTCGGGACAGTGCCGAATATGTCTCTCCTGACCACGGAGTGCGCCCCATCGGCGCCTACTAGGTACCTGCATTCAACCTCGCCGGCAGTGGTGTCCAGAACGAACCCGCTGGCCTTCCTGCGGACTGACATTACTGTGGCCCTGACGAATTCCGCGTTGCAACAGGATTTAAACTTCCTGAGCATCTCCGGCCGGTCGAAGATGCTGCCCTTGACAGGAACGGCGACCGTGATCCCTTCAGGGTACTCGATCTCGATTCTGTCCACCTTCGTCACCACGGCGGTAGGCTCGAACCCCAGCCTGGAGAACATCTTGTCGCTGACTGCCTCGCCGCAAACCGAGTGGTATTTCCCGAACATGGTGTCGGACAGCCTCTCCAACACCAGGACTCTTCCGCCAAACCCGTTCAGACCCAGCGCCGCCGACACACCGGCCGGCCCGGCTCCCACGATGACAACATCTGCATTCATAGAATCACGCCAGTAGGACGAGATGCTTGGACACTGCCATGCGTATCCTCATTGTCAGTGTGCTATTATCGAACTTCTCGCAGGAGTACTCTTCGCTGGCCTCCAGGTCCCTGAGGAACTGGTCCGCGGCCTGAGATGCAATCCTCTCTGAGTACATCATAACGTTCGTCTCGAAGTTTAGAGTGAGCGACCTGTGGTCGACGTTGGCGGACCCGACGGAGCAAAAACGATCGTCTGTCACGATCATCTTCTCATGAACGAAGCCGTCTTTGTAACGCCAGATCCGGACCCCCGCCTTCATCAGGGCATTAGAATAAGTCATGTTGTTCCAGTATAGAAACATATGGTCCTTTTTGTCTGGTATGAGGATCCTCACGTCAACACCCGACTTGGCGGCATTAGCCAAGGCCAAGACCATAGAGTCATCCGGGGCCAGGTACGGCGTGGTGATGTAGATGCGCCTCTTCGCCTTGGTGAACATTGCTAGGTACTGCATTTGGACCGGGTTGTTCGGCATTGAGTCCGGCCCTCCGGAAACTAACTGCATCCTCACGTCCCCGCCGTTGGGCATGGAGATCTCGCCCAGGTAGTCCCCCAGCAGCCTCATGAGATCCTTCGGCGCAGAATATTGCCAGTCAGCACAGAACCTGACTACCATGGGCAGGATGCCGAGGCCTTCCACCCTGACAGAGGCGTCTCTCCAGTGCCCTAACGGCCCCTTCCCCTGGTACTCGTCCCCGATATTGAACCCGCCGCAATATGCCACCTTCCCATCGATGATGGCGATCTTGCGGTGATTCCTGTTATTCTTTTTAGGACTCAGCATGAGGTTGAGCGAGGAATGGAACATGGCGTAGTGACCGCCGGCATTCTTGAATCTGAATATGCCCTCATTGGGGCCCTTGCCGATCCCGAAACCGTCAGTGAGGAGCCTAACCTCCACACCTTCCCTAACCTTCTGCGTTAAGATATCCATGAGCATATTCCCAGTGCGGTCATTGCGGATGATGTAGTACTCGATCAGAATGGTCTCTCTGGCCGCCCTGAGGTCCTCGAACATAGCCTCGATCTTGTCGGAGCCCTCGGTGTACAGCACCACCCTGTTATCGTTGGAGTAGGACCACGCCCCGGCCCTATCCAGGGTCTTGGCCATGTCGTACACGTCGGCCATCTCGGGGTTACTGGCCAGGTCTTCCTCCAGGAGATCGCTTTGGTACTCTGCGGCAACCATGAGCTGGTTGTCCGTAATGTTCTTGGGCATGAACTTCCTGCGGTTATAGATAGTAGACCCCATGTACATGTACAGGATGAAGCCTACCGGCGGTAGAAGGATCAGTATGACCAACCAGGTGAAGAACACCCGAGGGTCGTACTTCTCCAGGAACAGCATGATGAGAAGCGCGATTATGTCGAAGACTACGATGACCATCACAAGGTTCGAGATGTAGTTGGTATAGGAAAGCAGCTCCTCAACCTCCTCGGGCCATTCTAGTTCGTAAGGCACTGTTTGGTGTAGGGCGGATTGGTATAAATTGAGTTCTCTAGGTACCTTCGCCCCCAGCGGATGTTTCCAAACGGTTTGGACCATCACAGAGCTCTGTTGCATAATTCACCGGCATGATTCTGTCCACTCGATCCGTCAAATGATGATTTTATGAATTAATCATCTTAAATCATTATTTTATTAACATACATATATATCACTATATTTTTATATAATTTTTTGATAAATACAAGCATTAATAGAATCGTATTAGACGTAGTCAGCACTAGTTGCCATGGTACTGATAGAAGTTAGGAAACGTCCCATTTTGTGTGAACAGAACAGGACAGTTATCCTGATAGGATGTCGGTAGGATGACAGGTAGATCAGAATAAAGTAGCTATACCGGCGGTGGATTCCGCCGCCGGCAAGAAAGTGAAGTGCACCCGGCATGGAGGTAAGTTTTGGAAGGAAAATCCTCTATAGGCTCGATAGTGAGAACCGTTAGTTAAGACAAGGATATTCGTCGCGAAGTAGAATCTGAAGGAAATCGGAAGCAAAACCCTAGACCGACAAACAGGAAGCGCATAGTAGGCGCGGAAGAATGGATGAGACGGCTTCAAATGTCGAAGTCTAGCACTGTAC
>CAZIJM010000022.1:0-12655 GCA_964539695.1 uncultured Methanomassiliicoccales archaeon
GTCATACCAAATTCAGGGGTCTAAAGAACAGCATACCCATCGATTGGATACATTGATGTTGGAACATGGCCAAAATGTCATCTTGATGAAAGGCCATATAGTCCCGCTTAGTGAACATAGTCATGAGCAAAGTCTAGCTGAGGGAACAGGGAATGTACCTCCTAGTTGACGAACGAAGGGAGAAGAGATAAAGTGTTTGAATAGCCCATTACGGAGCCGTACGATAGGTGGTGTGAAAGAACGACTGGCGGATTACCGCCAGTCTTCTACTCGATTTTTATTCTGGCATCTATTAAGTTTACCTATTATCCTATCTCCTATCGCGATGACCGTGTCGTTTTGTTCGTACAAAACGGGGTGTTTTCTAATTTCGTCCCACACCATGATAACTAGTGTGAATCACCTCAATATGATTTTACTAATGTTTGTATTTATCGAAAATTTATATAGTTGAAAAAAATGACAACATACTTTTATGAAACAGTGGTTTGAGGTAATTAATTCATAAAATCATCATTCGACGGATTAAGTGGACCGAATCGTATCGGTGAATTATACAACAGTATTTAACATCCGTACAAATATATAACGCTGTTGAAAATCGATAAATACTGCTGAATTCTAGGGCTGGACAGAGGTTGAATCATGGAACTCAAAGGCTCAAAAACCGAAGCAAACCTGCAGGCCGCCTTTGCTGGCGAATCCATGGCCAGGAACAAGTATACCTATTACGCGTCCCAGGCCAAAAAGGAGGGCTATGAGCAGATCGCAGACATTTTCCTTGAGACCGCCGAGAACGAGAAGGAGCACGCCAAGCTCTGGTTCAAGGCACTCCACGGCAACAAGATCCCCAAGACTATCGAGAACCTGAAGGACGCCGCCTCCGGCGAGAACTATGAGTATACCACTATGTATGCCGAGTTTGCCATCACCGCTAGGGAAGAGGGCTTCGACGAGATTGCTGATCTGTTTGAGACTGTAGGCGGGATCGAGAAAACTCACGAGCAAAGGTACCTTGACCTCCTGAAAAACATTGAGGAGGGTTTAGTCTTCAAGAAGGATAAAATTACGATGTGGAAATGCCGTAACTGCGGATACATCCACATTGGCGAGGAGGCCCCCGTTGTCTGCCCCGTGTGCAAGCACGCCCAGTCCTTCTTCGAGGTCAGGGCCACCAATTGGTGATAACCTTCAAAGGTCCCGCTGCATGCGGGGCTAAATCTTCTTATCTTGTCCTCCGACGGCTTCATTATCTCAAGATAAGACATTTGAGGCGGACAGACCGTCATAAATTCCACACAAAGAGGCATCTATTCTAGCGTCCTGGACGATAGAGAATGGTGGAAAGAGCTTCTGGGCGGACCCGAAAGGTTTGATAGCTGATTTTACCTGAGCCTTATGGTCTCGAGATTCAGCGGGGCCTTCGTCTCGATACCGAACTTCTTGTAGATCGACGACGCTAGATCAGTGCACTTACGGTCCTCGCCGTGTCCGATGATGATCTTGTCGGGCTTAGGTTCCAACGAGGAGATGTATCTCATCAGCTGTTTTCTATCGGAGTGGCCGGAGAAGCCATCCACGGTCTCCCTCTGCATCTTGATTTTTAGCGTGATGGGCTTTCCACGCATGTTCATGGTAATTTCAGATCTACCCCTCTGGATGGTTCTCCCGATACTGCCCTCATTCTGGTAACCCACGAAGAGCAGCCAGTTTTTCGCATCGTCAGCCCACTCACGGAAGTACTCCATGATAGGGCCGCCGGACATCATTCCACTGGTGGCCAGCACAATGCACGGGTCAGGCGAGTGGCAGATCTCTTCCCTCATGGCGGCGGTCTCCACCCTTTTGAAGATTGGGGACAGGAATGGATTCTCGTTCTGTTGGAAGATCTGGGTCCTGAGCTGACTGTTCAGGTACTCTGGGTAGGCGGTATGGATGGCTGTGGCCTCCCAGATCATCCCGTCTAGATAGACGGGCATCTTGGGGATGCGGCCATTGCGCATAAGCTCCTCAATAACCAGCATGACCTCTTGAGACCTCCCCACGGCGAAGACAGGCACTAGCACTTTCCCGCCCTTCTCAGATGCCTGCTGCAGATATTGCCCTAGCTGCTCCGATGCGTCCGCCCTAGATGGCTGGATGTCGTTGTGACCGCCATAGGTGGATTCGATCACCAGGGTTTCCAGCCTGGGGAACCTGTTGGTGGCCGGATTGAACAGCCAGGTCTTTTCGTATTTGGTGTCCCCCGAAAACGCCACGTTGTGCAGGCCGTCACCGATGTGGAAGTGGGCGATGGCGGATCCCAGGATATGCCCGGCGTTGTGGAACGTCAGCCTCACGTCGGGGGCGATGTCGGTGGTCTCGTTATACTTCAGAGTGATAGTGTGCAGAATTTCCTGCCTGACGTGCTGGGCCTCGTAGGGTGTTTTCTTGTTTTCCCCGAAGCCGAGTTTAATGTTATCCAACTGGAGCAACGCCATTAGGTCTCTGGTAGGTGGGGTGCAATACACCGGACCCTTGTAGCCGTACTTGAACAACGCGGAGAGGGTCCCGCAGTGGTCCAAATGGGCATGGGTGATGACGACGGCGTCAATGTCCTCTAGTGGCTGTACCTCCGGGATTCCAAAGTACGGGGTGTTGTCAGAGTTGGGGTCCAGTCCACAGTCGATCAGGATCTTGCTCTCCCTGGTTGTAAGCAGCGAAGCAGACCTGCCAACTTGCCTGAACCCGCCCATGGCGGTAACTCTAACCCACTGCTCTCCCTCGAGCTTCGGCCTGGCCAGCCTCCTGGCGACGCGTGTCAGCATTTCCTGGCGCTCGTCGTGGTTCGCCCTTAGGTAGCCTCTGACGTCGGAAACGGTCTTAGACGGGATGGGTGGGGCGCGGATGACCTTGATATTCCACCCGGACTCCTTCCTCAAGTCGGCCAAGAGCTGCCCCTCCCTCCCGACGACCTCGTTGGGATTGATGGCCTCGATGACGGCCTCTCCTGTCTCCTCGATGAAGTTGATGTCAAAGATGTCGGCCGACTTGGGCACCATGCTCCTGATCTTCTCCTCGACCTTAACCGGGTCCTCCAGGTTGGATGGATCCGGGCGGATGTCCACCCTGCGGTGGATGGTCTGGGCGAGGTTTCTCGCAATGGAGTCGTTGGCGGATATCTTCTCATACTCATCGGTGTAGACGACAACGAGCGGCCCCTCGAACTTGATATTCTTGATCTTTATATCCGGAGGCATGTTCCTCTTCACCTCTTCGGTGAGGGTTTCGAATAGTCTGTCGACATTCATAGGGAATCCAGCTTTATGAATTTGAGTGAGAACAAATTTAGAATGGGAAGGGGTTTCAAATGCGGCTAGGTCAGCTGGGGAACGCGAATCCGAGGGCCTCGCATTTGGACCTAATCTCCGCGACGGGAATCTCATTGTATCCGTTAGGTCCAATGTAAGAGATGAGCATGCCGTCGCCGGTACAGTTGTCCCTCCTCCTGGCGGAGTTGAGGGCGGTGATCGCGGCGTTGATTCCCTCTTCCTTGGTCATACCCTCCTTGAAAGTGGCTTCGAGGGAGCCCAGAGCGAAGCTGGATCCGGAGCCCACCGAGCAGTAGCTGTCTTCAATATACCCTCCAGCACCGTCGATGCTGAAGATGTGTCCGCAGGTGCTGTCGTAGCCTCCGACGATGAGCCCGAGGTAGAACCCATGACGGATCACGCTGGCGACAAGGGTCGCCGCGGCGGTGACGGACATGGGGGCGCCTTTCTTCATGGAGTAGATGGAGATCTCGCTCTGCATGAAACGAACCATGAGCTGCGCGTCGCCCACCACCCCGGCGATGGTCATGCCGATGTTGTCAGACAACTGGTACACCTTCTGGACGTGGCTGTGGGCGATGGTGTTGCCCATTGTCGCTCTCTGGTCGGAGGCGAGAATAACTCCGTCCTTGAGTTTAATTCCGATTGTAGTCGTACCGGTTTTAAGAGCGTCCTCGGCTGTCATTGGTCAATCTCCTAATAAATGGGAAAAAGGCACTGTCTTTGACCGTGCTAGTCTTCCATAAGCACGCTGTTCTATATAAGTATTGGTTAGTTCCGTTCCGTCGATTTCGACAGCTAGCGTCGTAGACTGGCCGGGGGAGGGGGGGGTAGGCGGAGCGCGTCTGCATACCGCACATGTTCAACAGCTTCACGACAATCTCGGACCACGTTCAGGAGCAGGCACTGTTCACCGGCGACTTCATGTCTACCGGCTACTGGGTGGCCGACATCGGAGACATTTCTAAAGGAATGTGGTGGTAATCATCGGGTCGAGTCCATCGGACTTTGCGTAATGATGTGCTGCCACTCGAAGAACCTGGCGTCAATAGTTCTGATAGACACCGATGGCTCTCGCCTGAATTTCGCGAGAAAGCACGTGCTCGTCGACCTGCTGAAATGGGATCCGGAGGCTGTCATCCGATCCTTTACAAAGGGCTATGGCGTGGATGCCGTCATCAAGGCTGTCGGAGAGGGTGACACGTTCCGGACTGTGTGGCACATAGCTAGGTTAAATGTGACGGTGGTCGTAGTGGCGATGTATGAATCCCCTAGGTACTGCCATTGCCGGACATGTACGGTAGAATCTGTTGTTCAAGACCGGCAGAGTGGATGCGTTCCACTGCGAGGAGATAATGCGTCTGATATCCGACGGGGAGGTTAACTCATCGGTGCTGATGACCCACTAGTTCCTCTTTGATCGGATCATGGACGCCTACAACCTGTTATTTGTCAAGGCGGACAGGGTGATGAAGGTGACTGTGAACATGCGCCGTCTACTTCGAAGTATTCGATTTATACTCTTATTCAGATTGAGAGGTCATGCGGAAAAACAACGGAGGCGTAATCGTTGCCGCCGCAGTCGTTATCATGACCGTCCTACTGTTTTCTTACGTCTGCATCAACAACGGGGGTGAGAATGACCTGTCCGGCGAGGTTTTCATCATCCACACCAACGATACTCATGGGTATTACGACGAATACATGGGGTTCACGGCCGTGGCCGCCCTCAGGGACGATTACGTCTCCAGAGGCGCTACGGTGTTCCTTGTGGACGCGGGTGACGCGTTCCAAGGGACCGCCACTACCATGCTGACCCACGGGAAGTCCACTCTGGAGGTCATGAACTCTGTGGGCTACGATCTGATGGTCCCGGGGAACCACGAGTTCGACTACGGCCTTGAGACCTACTTGGGCTACGTATCCCAGCTGAACTTCGACACGGTCTGCGCAAACTTGGTCTGGGGCGACACCGGGGAGCCTCTGTTCGACGCCTACACTATCCTTGAAAAGGACGGCTTCAGGCTCGGAGTATTCGGCCTTATCACCCCCGACACCATGACCTCCGTCTTCGCTGGGTACCTGGACGACGTAGAGTTCACCGACCCAGTGGAGGCCGCCAGCGAGGCGGTGGCTGCCCTTCAGGCCGAGGACGTGGATATGATCGTGTGCATCGGGCATATAGGGATAGACAGAAGCTCCACCGTCAATTCTGATTGGATCTGCACGGAAGTAGACAGCATCGACGTGTTCATAGACGGCCACGACCACACCGTCATGGAGCACGGCAAGGTCTCTAACGGCAGTATAGAGCTCATCCCATCGGACACGCTGATCGCCAGCACCGGGAATCACATCCAGTACGTGGGCGTGGTGCACCTGACCGCCGAGGGTGGTCCAGATGCCTGTCTGGTGGACATGGTAGAAGGATCGAACGTGGAGGTGGACTCTGCAATCTCCGGTGTGAAGAACAAGCTCCAGAACCAGATGTCCCAGGTCGTCGGCTACACGGAGACAGAGCTCCACGGCGAGCGCCAGTCATCCAGGACCAAGGAGACCACCATGGGGGACTTCGTCACCGACACCCTGAGGAAGCTTACCGGCGCCGACATCGCGGTGTACAACGGTGGGGCCTTTAGGGCGTCCATACACCCAGGGGAGATCACCGCGGAGATGGTGTACAACGTCATACCATTCGAGAACTACATACTGACCAAAACCATCAATGGCCGGCAGGTATGGGACATCATGGAGGCCTCGGTGTCCCACCTCCCGGACGCCGACAGCGGATACCTGCAGGTCTCGGGCATCTTGGTGACCTACGACTCTTCCAGGGATGCATTCTACAGGGTTCTCTCTATCACCTTTTCCGACGGGACGATCCTGGATATGGACGCGGAGTACATCCTGGTATCCAACGACTTCGTCATGGCCGGAGGCGACGGGTATGAATGGCTAGGCGACATAAAGGTCGATGGAATGTACGGCTTAGTGTTCGACGCTATCTTCGATAGATTCGCCCAGCTCGGTATCGTCACAACTAACGACATTACCATTGGAAAGCTGACAGACGTCTCATTTTGATGATTTCTAAAGGGTCCGAGTCCCATGAAACTTCTTCAAACCCTTTATTGTATCTTTTTATTCATCATGAATAACAATCACAAATACTCTCATCATCTAATTCGTCACGACCCACATGACTGGAGGCGAAGGCAGGTATGGCGAGTATGGGGGGTAGTACGTCTACAAGACGCTGATGAACGCGATGATAGAGATGGATGGGGCCTACCACAAATACATCAGGGACCCAGAGTTTCCGAGGGAGCTGGATTATCTTAACTGTAGGTACACTGACAGGTCATCGATGCTATACCGCGCCGACAGGATGATCGACAATTTCAGAGGTGCAAAAATCTATTTCAAGAGGAAGGATTTCAACCAAACCGACACCCACAAGATCGACAACATCATAGATTAGTGCTTTCTAGTGAAGAGGATGAGCAAGACCGGAGTCATTGCCAAAACTGGCGCCGGGCAGCACGGTGTGGAGCGTCAGGCTCTAAATGTCTCTATAGGATGGAGCTTTTAGGCGCTAAGTACACCTGGTGAAATTCGAGACCGGTGTCCTTAAAGACGCTGTGAACAAGACATTTAAGGAGTAGACCAATCGCGTTTCCGACACCCATTATGTCATTGGCATTGTTATGGGCCTCATCCTCTTCTCCAAGATGGTCTGTAAGTTCTAGAGTGTTATCGACAGAGAAGTCAAGAGGCAGATTACGAAGACCGTCTGTCGAACTGCCTGGTCGCCTGCATAGGGGAGGAAGCAACACCATCGGCTTGTTCCACAAATTCATAGGACAGGAGTATTAGGATGGTGGGATGCGAGGTCGCCTGTAAAGAGATCGATACAGACATGCACATTGCCACCATGACCAAAGGGACTACTGAGATATTCCACGGTATGAGGTCCCTGTTTTACCAAGATGTTTACGGACAGATCGCCCCAGTTTACTCTATCTCGACCAGCCAGGACTACCTCAGCATCAACCCTAAGTACGCATACTTGAAGGCGATGGAACGCGTGAAGTATGTCGTCGTGACTGACAACCAGACCATGAACCCCTTCGAGTACCTGTCCAGGACCAGAGGGCATCATCTCAGTGATCAATAACGCTCACGCTGTGGCCTACACCAGGAAGTTGGTACCGACCATGTCCAAGGACGACATTATTGACATGGCCGAAAGGATCTGTACAGATTTAGACGTTCCGATGCTGGTCATAATCCATATCGATATAATCTTTGTCTACGGGCCGGAGAGGTTCGTGGAAAGGTGCAGAAGGACCAGAATATACGCGGTTATCGTCCCCTACGCTTACGGACAAAAGGGTGACCTCCATCCGTACTGCGCTGAGCACGGGATTAAGCTGGTCTCGATTATCGCCCCCACATCAAAGGACAGGATCGCGAAAATTGTCTTTAACGACGAGGGCTTTATCCACGTCGTGTTGTCCATGGGCATCATCGGCATGTGAATGTCTTTCAGCTCCAACCTGGAGGACATAGTCACTGCCATGAGGAGGAGGAGTACCGACATCCTCCGCGCCATCGATTTTGGCATATTCACCCCGAGCAGGCCGCCGCATAACGGATTTCGCCAATGGGGCGATCGTATGCACTGCCATAATCAGGATCATCGGGAGTACAACAAGGATTCGGTACCGTACGTGGCTGACTACGTAAGGACCATGGAGCCGAGCTCGACAGGCTCTGATCATATTCCAATTCCGTTCCAAATCGGATATCACCCCTTGGATCCTGAGATGGAGTGGAAGCAATGTCTGATTCCAGACATCAATTTCTGAGAAGCATCGCCGATACATATCCGGGGCGAGATGCTATGTCAGCACAAGTATCACGATAGGGTAGGGACGGTCACTGGCGTATCAGACGTATGAACTCCGTCATTTTGGTGGGATTTTTGAAGTCATCGGTCTCCACGCCGAAGCTGACGTCTACGCCGAATGGGCGAAGCCAGAAGACCGCCTCGGAGACGTTATCGGGACAGCCCGCCTGAAAGATTGTAGTCCTTGCTGAAGCCCTCCGGGAGGGACCAGTCGAAGGTCCTGGCGGAATCCATTCCTGCGTTGAGGAGCACCGTGTCCGCGGAGCTTGACCGCGCCCTCTTCAGGTCTCCGGGCCCTTTGAGAATGAAAGCATTAATGATCTCGGCGTCTGCTAGCCTCCTGAGGCCCTTGATGTAGAGATTGTCCTCCGCTTCATGCATCTAGACTGCGTCCACGATCTTGACTCGACCAGATGCGCGGTAGCGAGGGGGTCGTTGTCCATGAAGACCTCGATCTTAGTGATGGATGGATTCATCAGGGATAATATGTATGTGTCTACCTCTTAGGGGACATACCTCTGGCTCTACTTGTGAAACACAAACTTACTATTTCTGGGCGGAGCGCGTTGGCGGTCATGATGTCCTCTGTGCGGGTGAGGCCGCAGATCTTCATCAGGGTCAGGTTTTTAATTCCCTGAGTAGCGCCTCTTGTATATAGACTGTACATGAAGGCCTCTCCGATGAGGACGATGTCGAATTCCGCCTCGGCGAAGGTGTGAATATCCTTCGCGGCAGATATCCTGCTCTTGGAAACACGGGGCACGTCGTCCGCGGGTTGAACCCCCTCAAGCGGAGACTGCTGTCGGGGTCGACCTTGAACGTGTCAAAGTTCCTGTTATTAACCCTATAATCGAGGCCCCACAGGAGACCGCCATTTCTATATCATTCTCTGTGTGGATCTCTATGGGGGTGGACATCCCGAGGGATTCAACCAGCTCCCTGTAGCTCTCTAAGCAGCGGTCGTCGCCTCTGAAGTAGTGCGGCTTAGTTAGAATAGATATCGCGGACACTCCCATGAACTCATACCCCTTAATTA
The DNA here is from genome assembly GCA_964539695.1 of uncultured Methanomassiliicoccales archaeon. Classification (GTDB taxonomy): domain Archaea; phylum Thermoplasmatota; class Thermoplasmata; order Methanomassiliicoccales; family Methanomethylophilaceae; genus Methanoprimaticola. The sequence goes on from CAZIJM010000022.1 coordinate 9,260, forward strand.
TGTCTAAGTACGGGAAGTCCTCCGATATTAGGCCTTTGGAGGGCGAAGCCCTCTTGATCTCATATATAAACGATATCCCCTCAGCTTTCAGGGCTCTGGCGAACGGGAAGCTGATACGCATCGGGCGAATCCCGCTGACCTCGATCACGTCAGAGAACAGGTGTACAGTTCTCTCGAAATCCACTCTTCTTATGGTATCTTCCATGATTTCATTGAGTATCGTCGGTATCGGAAAGTCTTCCTACAGGACCATGTACCTGCCTAACGTGTGGAGGGCGTCTCCGGAGTTGATGGCCTTGGTGGCCGTCTCGACCTGTCCTCTATGCTCCTGACCCTCCGAGTTGTGTACAACCCTGTCTCAGTGTTGAGTAGCACGACGTCTCTCATGAATCCTTTCTCCTCAGAGAGTACCGATCTGGTGATGGTGACATTCTTCTCCGGCCCCCGTTCTTGATGAGTGTGACTTCTCGTCGGAGCAGATGAACTTCAAGGTGGACTCGAAGCCCAAGATATTGTGCCTGCCCTAGCGCTGCCTGTTCTTTATACTATCGAGCATATAGCAATGGCTGTCCATCCTTATCAGCGCGTTGAGGACCCTGATGAGAGTTCTAGCGTCTATAAGAATCGTACTGGAGACTGGGACCGTCTGATATTCCTAGGCGGAGAGTTTCTCCACTCTAGGGCTGTACGTTTTGGCACTTTTTTCTAAGCCTCGTCTATAATTTACTAATAAATGAAAATATAATATGGAACGATCACAAAAGGGACTCAGAATGTTTCATATGCAACTAGCTGGACGGACACGGGGAGAGCAGAATTCGCCGAAGGCTTTTTTCGAACCAAAAATTCCACACAATCCATGGGTAGGAAGCGTGGACGGCCCATAATGATGATGGTTTATCTGAAAACGAGGTCTCAGAACTGTCGTCCCGATAATATCAATTCGTTCCAGGATTGGCCTTGCATGGAATAAAATGTTATTGGATGTATATTCCAATAATTACCGAAATCCTGGTACGCAATGGGTAAAATAGACCGACGGGATTCCTCGAACGTCAACGAAAACCAACCCGGGGGAGAACAAAATTGCATATTGAAGAATGGCTCGGAGCGGACAACCAGCTCGGAATCGACATCTGGACGAAGAAGTATTGCCACGAGAACGAGACCTTCGACCAGTGGCTCGACCGCGTCAGCAATGGGAACACGGACATCAGGAGAATGATCGAGGAGAAGAAGTTTCTTTTCGGGGGCAGAATCCTGGCCAACAGGGGCCTGCAGCACAGCGGTATGAAGGTCACATTCTCCAACTGCTACGTGCTCACACCCCCCGAGGATTCTATCGAATCCATCTTCGAGACCGCGGGTAAGCTGGCCCGCACGTTTAGCTACGGCGGCGGGGCGGGGATCGATATCTCTAAACTGGCCCCCAGGGGCGCTCGCATCAACAACACTGCATCCGAGACCTCCGGGGCCGTATCCTTCACGGACCTGTTCTCTATGGTCACCGGCCTCATTGGTCAGCACGGGCGCCGCGGCGCGCTCATGCTCACGATCTCCTGTGACCATCCCGACCTAGAAGAGTTCATGTCAGTCAAGACTGACCTGGAGAGGGTCACCAAAGCCAATATGTCCATCCGCGTCACCGACGAGTTCATGAAGTGTGTCAGAGATAGGAGACCGTTCATCCAAAGGTTTGACCGCCCCGAAAGCAACCAGAAGATTAGGAAAGATCTGAACGCCGCCGAATTCTTCGAGAAGATGTGCCACGCCAATTGGGACTACGGCGAACCCGGTTGTTTATACTGGGATAGGATCTCTGATTGGAACCTACTCAGCGAGTTTCCCGACTACTCCTACGCTGGGACCAACCCCTGCGCTGAAGAACCCCTCCCTGCAGGGGGTAGCTGCCTTCTGGGGAGTATCAACCTGGCGGCCTTCGTCAGTAACGGCAAGTTCCAAGTGGACGAGTTTACTCAGGCGGTGAGGATCTGCGTCCGCGGCCTCAACGATGTACTGGAGGAGGGGCTTCCGCTCCATCCGCTCCAAGAGCAGAAGGAGTCTGTCACCAACTGGAGGCAGATCGGCCTCGGGATCATGGGCCTAGCGGACATGCTCATCATGCTAGGCTACAAGTACGGCACTCCAGAGTCCGTGGATTTCTGCGACAAGCTGGGTAAGCTGATGATGGACACAGCCATTAACGAGTCCGCCATGCTCGCCGGGGAGTTGGGTATGTTCCCCAAGTGCGTCCCCCAGCAGATCGTAGATTCCCCATTCTTCAAGGCCAACGCATCCGAGGAGACCAAGGAGCTCGTGCTAAAGAACGGACTCAGGAACTCTCAGTTGCTTACAATCGCCCCCACTGGCACCTTGTCCACTATGATTGGAATCTCTGGCGGGATTGAGCCTATATTCGCAATATCTTACGAGAGAAGGACCACCTCCCTCTCCGACCACGACGAGTATTATAAGGTCTACACCCCCATTGTCCAGGCCTATATGGACGCCCACTTCGAGGTCGGGGAGGAGGATCTACCGGACTTCTTCGTCACCGCCCAGAATCTGGATTACAGGCAGAGAATTGACATGCAAGCCACCTGGCAGAACCACATTGACGCCTCTATCAGCTCTACTATAAACCTACCGGAGGAGTTCCCCGAAGCGGATGTGTACAACATCTACATGTACGCTTGGGAGTCTGGATGTAAAGGTGTCACTGTCTTCCGTGATGGTTGTAAGCGCCTGGGCATCCTGTCCACCAAGGAGAAGAGCCCCGAGCCCGTCCCTGCACCCGTGATGAAGGAAGAGGAGAAACCGGAAAAGCGTGGGATCGTCGAGAAGGTCGGCGACAACGTGGTCGGAAAGAAGAGGAAGCTTATGACTGGTTGCGGCAGCCTGCACTGCACGGCGTTCTTTGATCCGGACACGGGCGAACTCATGGAGGCCTACCTTAACAAGGGCTCCACAGGCGGATGTAACAATTTCATGGTCGGTCTATCCAGGATGATATCTCTGGCCGCTAGGTCCGGCTGCGGCATCGACGCAATTGTTGATCAGCTGAAGTCCTGCGGATCCTGCCCGTCCTACGTGGTCAGGACCCACACCAAAAGGGACACCAGCCTCGGATCCTGTTGCCCTATGGCCGTCGGCTGGGCGTTGACAGACATGTACAAGGAAATGCAGACCCAGATCCACGGTATCGAGAGGGAAGGTCCCGAGGAGAAGCCCAGGGAGATTAAGAACCCCTGCCCCAAGTGTGGTGCTGAGCTCGAGTTCCAAGGCGGATGTAACATATGCAAGTCCTGCGGCTGGACCAAGTGTGACTAATCCAGCAACATTGTTGCATAATTTACCGACACGATTCAATCCACTCGATCTGTCAAATGATGATTT
>CAZIJM010000023.1:0-12625 GCA_964539695.1 uncultured Methanomassiliicoccales archaeon
AGGGTGACTGATCTAGTTCGATGATCGGCCCAGTCCGTCACGTCTATCGAAATGTACACAGCGTTAGACCTTATGTTCTAACCATGGACTTCATAAATAGCAACAGCAAGAGGAAGTCAACAGTACAAATAGACATCTGTTTAAAGCAGAGAATAGTCACTGACAGTGACAGTAAGCAGTGATACCGCGAAATAATAGAGTAGGAGACTGGCGGTTAATCCACCAGTCTCCTATTCGATTTCACTTCACTCTCGTCCAACTTCAACATCCCATTGATCGTCGCTTTGTAGTTCTTCAACACCCTGAAGGTCTGCTTGAGCATGAAGTTGTTGATACGACTGTACATTCTGCCTAGGTTATGGAGGTGCTGGTCAATCACATTTTTCGACAGGACCATGCCGGGGGCACATCTGCAAGTACAACTGCTCATATGTGGTCTTTATCTCGCCGTCCTTCAGCTCAATTTCGTCACGCGGAGCAACGCCATGACGTACGACTTGAGCGCATCAGTCCAGTAGAGGAATTCCGAGTCGTCATACTTGATTGACACGAAGCGCCCGTTAACGATGTGGTCGATGGTCTCCTCATCCTTTTGAACGCATTCCGTCCACCTTGACAAAATTCCTTTTCTTGACGCCTATCTGATTGGATTTTTGCCGTATGCGTACATGATTCCCTTGGGATACTCTACCTCTTTAATCTCATGCGGTACCCGCATGTCCTTCCTTCGTAAGTGCAATTGCATTCTGTACATATAGATTATTACACTTATAAACACGATGGAAATCTATCAGAAAATAGAGAATTGCAGGCTGAAAAAAGCATTAAGACTCATTTCAATTATAAAGAACCGCAAATAATCCGCAGAAATGTGCGAAAAATGCAATCGGCTCATGGAATCAGACACTTTCTGTGCCCAGTATAAGTACAATACGCTGTGAAATCATTATTTGAAGGAATCCTTATCTGTCTGCATATTCAAAGGGACGTCCGGATGCCAGATCTTGTTGATGACATAGATGAGCCCCGAGTTTCTAAGCCAGTCCATCGGTTTCCAGTACTCCATCAACTTCGCGCCGTCCCCGATTTCCAACCACTTGAACTTCCTGTTTCTGTTCTTTCTGGTCAGCTACGCGGAACCGAGTTTTAGAGTTGCAGCATACTGTCCAGGTTATCCTTAGCATGCTTCTTGAAATCGTCACGATAGTCCTTTACAGCTCCAGCTGGCGCCTGGTCACGACAGTGACATCTCTGGTCTCATGCCATATCCTGACTACATCCAACATCCCGTCGACCACTATGTACTTTCTGAGGCGAGCACCATCCTGTTATGGATAGACGTTGGGATCGTTTACGAACGGCCCAAATCGGTAGAAACTTTCACCAGGTTCCCTTCGCTGGAGGAAATGAAGAACTCTTAGAAGCTCATTAGGAACATATTTAGGCGGTCTATCTTATCCCCACCGGGAAGGATTGGTCTATGGACAACTTGATGCCCAGTAGTGACCTCGCTGCAGCCACGTGTAGTAAGGGCATCTCCTCTGCGAAGAATTCAAGCGGAGCGAGGGCCTCAGGGCACTCATGAATCTCATCCAAGATCATGAGTATCTCCCTCGGGACGACCAGCGTGTTGTCCAATGCTCCTATATATGCCAGAAGCTGGTCCTTTTTGAGGGTGTTGGAGAAGATCTCGTCCAGCCCTCATGGTCTAAAAGTTCAAACAAATAGTGCTTCCGAAATGACAGCATCTGAACTTTCTCAGAATATACGTTTTTCTACACTGCCTCACTTCTCTCAAAAGCAAGGGTTTTCTGAGTATCCCGTCCTTTCACCAGACCAGGTCGTTCGTGATTGTGTTCCGTCATCCAATCTCTGGAATATAAACTACTATGCTGTTATCACTGTATTTCAATGTTCGTTTTTTAAATTTTTAAACGCCGATAATTGTTCGTTTTTACACAGTTAGTTTTATAAATTGATGTTTATCTTTATAATCTTTAGAACATCCAATTATTCATTTTTGATAATACAAGAACCTCTGGAGACCTCCGATAAAAAGAAAGTTAAAGATGATAGCGGTTTCGCAAAGCCTCAGTACTTCAACTCGATACCTATGTTCCTCTCGTAGTACACCTTGTTATATAATCTGCGTCTGCCGACGGGGCCTCTATAGTCTATTTGGGACAAAGTTAGAGGCAGCACATGCACAGAGAGCACTTCTCCTCGTTCCAGACGGGTTTCCTGTTGTACACCTTGATGACCTACTCCAAGTACACATTCTCTAGATTCTACACTCGATACACTTGTTATTGACGGTGAAAAGCTTGGTGACCTTCTGCTCGTCAAGGGGGGGTACATCTCCTTCCAGTCCCTGTTGCCACTGTACCTGCGGAAGTCCCCGCCCTCCCCCTTCTTTATTAACTTTATAACCTCGGTAACTACCTTTTTCAGGACGGTGGTTTCCTCCTTCGGAGGTGGGTGCTTGAAAGCGAATATCAAGTTATCGGGCATGACCATATCGTAGCAGGTGTCGACGCCCGATCTCTCTTCCAGCGTCTAGACCAACATCTCGCATACCCCTCCCGACTCCTCTCCGTAAGTCACCACGTAGAAGACCCTGTCGGGGTTGCGAACAACCAAATTCTCGGCTAGGGTCCTCATCATGACGGGGAGTCTGTAGTAATACACGGGAAACACAAAGCCGACATCCTGCCGCCGGCGTCGTACCCGAAGTGCTTGTAGCGAGCGACAGCCGCAATGTCGGCTATGCCGACGCCAACGGCCTTGGATATGCGCCTAGCAACGGAGTATGAATTGCCGGTTCCGGAGAAGACGAATATCATGTAATGAACGTCGACGACTGCGTTAATAAAAGATGTGTTAATAATGTAACGCTGTTAATACAGTTAACATCCCAGATACATGGCCGCTAACTAGCACACAAACTCGGGATTCCCCGAGCCCCCTGCTCAAGTGTCGAAATCCACTCTTTCGTTAGCCACGTACCTACGGTGGTTCTTCAGTTCTTAACCTCTGTACGGCGTCAGGCGGAACTCGTTGGTCAGGGTCCTGACTGACAGGAGCGCTGCCATTGTTTTGGACATTATTCTAGTCAGCAGTCTCCCGGGAAGGTTCGACTCCTAGGCGCAGGCGATGCACTGTGGCCACCTTATGGCAAATACCGCCAGGGAATATAATGAAACCACACGGTGAATGGTGTTCTCGAACTTCTCGTTATGGTCTTTGGGACTGAAAAACGTCAGGGACATCAACAACCAAACACCTGCATAACCATATCACATAAGTCCGCCTTCGGGTCGTATTCGACGCCTCCCTCCAACATCCTCCCCGAGACTTCCTCGGCGATCACTCTTTGTAGCTTCACCACTGCGGCAGCCATCCCGCATTCGTTCATATCCTGGAGATACCTAACAACGATATAAACTGTTGCGGACGGACGGACAAACCTCCGGGAAGGATACCAATGGGCATGAGACATGTAGAACATCGCTTCCCTATGACCCAAACTGATGAGTAGTGGACCATCTCCGAGCCATAAACCACAAGAAGAATACCATAAACATCCACCACAACAACGTTCACCGCTGCCTTCTCTTTTCGTGGTCGGACAATCGCTCCACGAAGGCCGAGGACATCTACCCGAACAACATACAATACCTGTGGAGAAACATACCGCTGAGGGAGAAGGTTCGGATATCCTACTTCCGCAACCTCTCCTGCATGGTGACCCACTATATCGGTGTAGACATGATCAAACACAGAGGCATACTCCGTAATAGGGAGCCCAGGGAGAAGGTCTTCATAAGCGACGACGACCTCAGAACTATTTCCACTACCATCGACCCTTTCCAAAGGCTGATAATCTGCCTGGGGCCTACATGGGCCTCAGGAGGGTGGGATATATTCCATCAAAGACTGTGACAAGACCTTGGGACGCTGACTGTCCACGGGAAGGACCACGGACAGAAGGGGCTAATTGTATACATGCCGGTCTCCACGCTGATGTCGGACGCCATCGAGGAGTGTAGAGTGTCGGCGATAAAGTAAGGCGACCACTCTAACGACTACCTCCTCTAGAACAAAAGTCACTATGGGAGACTGCACAGAGTGATTCCCAATAAGATCTCCGACGCCATCACCTATCTCAGGAAGAAAACGGAGGTGAGGATGACTATCAACCCTCCGCCGCTACTACGCCACGATGCTATACTACATGACCGGGACGGACATATAAACCGTCAGGGGGCTGATGCGTCACAAAGACGTGTCCATCACTCTAAACTACTATGTGGAAGTCTACGACCAGAGGGCCTAGAAGGCATCGAAGAGGCTCATCAAACATATAGACCAGTTAGTGGGCGAACCCGCATGAGGGCGTGAGGCACGGTCCAAAACCACTCGGACCGGAATTTAGATCCTCCTGACCCCCCTGTAAAGCACCCCATGCTCCCCCGAGAAAACCTCCGCGTCGATGCCCACCGAGTTCAAAACGTCTATGATCTGATCGTCCGGGAGGATCTTCATTCCATACATCTGGCACAGCTCACTCACATAGGCGTCGTCGCTGGAGCTGTACCTGACCTCCGAGCCTATGGCAAGCACTCCACCGGGGTTCAGCACTCTGGCAATCTCCGTCGCACTTGCGGCGAAATTTGGCCAGAAGAAGTATGTCTCTATTGTGGTTACTATACCGAAAAAGCCGTCGTCGAAAGGCATGTCGTCTACGGATGCCTTGTGGAGCTCCAGTTCACCGGCGTCGATAAGATCAGAGTTCACCTTGGCGGTCATGGACAATGACTCGTTCGAAATGTCCACGCCGAAAAGCATGGCGAACGGATACCTTTCTGATAGCTTCCTGAGAAGACCCCCTCCGCCACATCCTATGTCCAGCACCGCACCGTCCACGCTTCTAGGAAGCCTGTCCAGGCAGAAGTCCCAGAGCGGTGCATGGTGTTCGTTCATCCTCCTGAGTACCTCTCTTCCTTCGGGGCCCTCAGGCCTCGAGAACTGACTCCTCATACTATCTTCTGTCATGCCTCGAGGAACGCAATATGGATACATAATCTATCACGCAACAGCAGCGGCATTAACGTTGTAAATTCCTCAAACCGCCTCATCATGGAAAAACCATAGCATATGTGAACAAGATCGCCGTGTACATCGGGACGATTTATTTTGGATAACAGCGACGACTGCACCGTTTCGTTTTTCGAGGGCGCAATCCCATACCCGAGGACGTCTCTTACAACATCTACATCATCAAGGATGGAAAAACCTGTCTACTGTACTCCTGTGATGCGTTCATCGCCATCAAGCACTAGAGGAATCTCCGTACCACCTTCGACGATAGGGACCCGGACTTCTTCATGATCAACCACGGAGCCAGACCATGGTGTACGCATCACCCAGATCCTGGAGACCTGGCCGAACGTCATCGTCATCGACAACTCCAAGACATTCAACATAGTGCAGAACTTCCACTACATACAGCCGAAGAACAGGTTGGAAGTGAAAGACGGTGACGGAATCTCCATCGAGAGCACACGTTGCGCTTCTACTTCACAGTGATGATCCACTGGTCGAAGGTCATGTTCACATACGACATGGAAGAAAGGATCCTGTTCTCCGTCAACATCTTCGACGCGTTCAAGACACTGTCCGAAGACCTATACGCGGACGAGATCAACTTCAATAAGGAGTACCTGGAAGAGGCCGGGAAGTACTACTCTATCGTCAAGAAGTACGGAGCCAAGGTCTAAGCCGTCTTCAAGAATCTGGGGGGCGTCCCGATTGACATGATCTGCCCCCTCCATGAGCCCATCTGGAGGAGGGCCATCCCCTATGCCTTCAGGAAGTACGATCTTTAGAGCATGTACGAACCGGAGAAGAAGGGTGTGACTAACATTATCATGCACGACGTCACCAGGATGTCTCACTCCTACGTGGTGTACGACGCCTTCAGATTCACTAACATCGTACTCGTCATCCTGACGTACAACAATAACGCCTTGCACCCCACAATGTCCGCGGTCATCGAGGACATGGAGAAGATGGCCATCCAGAATAGGGGTACTCCCTCATCGGGAACAGCTTCTGGCCCCCTAATTCCCCAAGATCATGGAGGAGCGCATGTCCAAACTAAAGGACATGACTAAGATCGGGGGAGATCTTCGTGATCAAGTCTTCTGTGAGAAACGATCAGCTCCCCGAGCTGGAGAAGCTGGCGAACGACATTACCTCGTTGCTCTGAATCGAGTAAGAGACTGGCGTTCATCACACAGGTTGGGTTCTCTCGTTGAGCTCCAGTTCTAACGACAGTTCAAAGTCACATACTCAGAATCTCCCGGCCATATCCTTAATCTTGATCTCGTACTTCGGGTTCCTAACGTTCATGAAGAACGAAATGGTTATATCCTCCACCCACCGACTTTAGGAACTCTCAAATCTCCTTCTGTCCAGGTACTAGATGGATTCGCCGTGTATGCCGCAACTATCGGGAACCATAACCGCATAGTTGGCCAGCAGGGTGTTGTCGTAGTCGCATCCGATGCAGCTAGTTCGACTCTGCAACTCCTGTCCTTTACCACGAAATTGGTAGCCGGAGATGATAAGAAGATCATCACGTTCACCAATCTGAAGAATTCGACCTCGAGTCTGTCGATGACCCCGCATTTCCCTCGCTGAAATTCCTGTGAGTGGTCATTGACTTAGCCTTGCTGAGGATCTTCCCGCTGTTCAGGTCTAATATCGTGTTTGTGTACGTACCTCCGGTGTCCAACCCCAGCTCATAGTTTATTTTCGCATTTTCTAATGCTTTAATCTTTATATTGATTTATGACATAAGTTCTTCTACCGAGAGAGCATCTTTGACAGTCCACAGACCTTAGAAGACCTCTCGAGACGCATAAATAGACACTAGGGAATCCGCCCTTTATATGATTTAGAGTTGAAACTTGAAAACTAGAAATTGAATTAGATTGATTTATAGCATGTGAATTCTGCAACATACAAAGCGTTCGTCTAATGCCTGAGGAGTGATAAAGTTTTGAGAAAGCGCGGCATCACCAAAGATGTAAACTTTCAGGAGGTGTACTATATCTTGCACAATCGTACCAGGGTAAATAAGGATCTGTTAAGAACGTTTTTCTCTCGGAGCAATGACGTAGTTCCATTCCCCGTGCTACCCGTCTGCTTTGATGTTCAGGAAGTTCATCTCTTCATCTAAGACCTTGATTCCTTTGGCGTACTCTCTCAGATCGAGTTCGCATCTAACCTTCAGTTCGGAAGAGTTTGTAGTGTTTCCAATGAGGTTGACAATTATCTCGTACGATGTAAGAGGCTTCCCGTGCCAGTTCATGCTGATGAACGAGAACAGCCTGTGCTCTATCTTATTCCATTTGGATGTTCCTGGCGGAAAGTGCCTGACCGCCACGGTCAGGCCCGTCTCATCTGCGAACCTCTGGAGCTCACACTTCCACAATCTATTGCGGCGGCTATTACTGCCGTCGCAGTCCACTGTTATCATTAGCATGGTCGCCTCCGGATATGTCTCACGCCCCATCGTTGCCCACCAAGAGCGTATGCTGTTCACGGCGAACTCCGCGGTGTCCGAGCTCACTCCGACGCTGACGTAGCTCTCATCGCGGTTGATGTTATAAATTCCGTACGGAACCGCTTTCCCCAATGGCTCCATGAAGCTGTGATCGTTAACCAGCTTAGACTCCCCCTTCGGCCAGTATTCCAAACCGTCATTTTTGTAGTTCCCGACCAGCTTCTTCGCGTCCACCGAAACAACCGGGTATCCAAACATCATAAATAGGGCGGATTGCTGAAATATGTATCTGAATTGCCCGTCCCTGTCCAGACTGGAGTCCCCCGATTCGATATACTTCTTGTTCTGCTGGAGGCTGTAGCCCCTATCTTCCAGCATCCTCGACACAGTGACATGGCTCACGGAGAACCCCTTGAGCCTGAGGGCATTGGCAAGACTCCTGGTGCTCAAGGTCGTCCAGGTCAGGGGGCTCTCGGGATCGCCGACGACGTTACCGTCCAACAGAGATTCGAGCGCAATGTCAATCCCTGGCTGCGCCTCCTGTGCGGGCTTACGGCCCGCGCCGGGAGCCCTAACCCTCCCCTGCTTTGATGGACTCGGACGCGCCCTCGGATCCCTTAGAACGTTTTTGATCTCGTGCTTGCCCTTGGCAATGGTCGTTGTGGAGATGCCGGTCATCCCGGCAAGCTCAGTAACACTACCGCGGCCCATAATCTCGGATAGCGCTGCCAGCATGTGTCTACGTTGTTTCTCGTCCAACTCGGGCATCATCACACCAAGGAACTCCTGTACATCGTTGGAATCGATCATGGACTGCATAGGTTGACCATGCAGGATATAGAAGTAATTATTAATTAACTTCTTAATAGATTCTTATATATAGTGACCAGATAAGGAGGGCGTTAGGACCCTATAGATAGGCACGATGGTCCAGGACCTTACAACACTTTAAATAATGCAATAAAATCGGGAAGACCGAGCGGAGGTAGCCAAGCTGGTATGGCGGCGGTCTCGAAAACCGCTGGAGTAATCCTCGGGAGTTCGAATCTCTCCCTCCGCGCCTTCTCCGTTCATTGTTTCTACGTCCTCTGTATCCAGATTCTCGCCTTATGGATTATTCACTACTTTTTGAAATAGAAAAATAGTTTATACTGTGCGTTCATGATAATCGTAGAACGTAAGATAGAATCCATTCTTAGAAAGTAAAAAGCTGACCTAAACAGGAAGGCCCTCATGATCTAGTTGTCAGATAGGTGGGTAAAACATACATCGTGAACAAATTCAGCGAATACTACACCTATTATCTCAATATAGATCTAAGGAATCTTTCGACGATAGGTTCTGGACCGGATCAACTAAAGACATCATTCATAGGATCACCCTTAAATGTCCGTCATTTTACATAGAACTGGGAAAGTCACTACTGTTTCTTGACGAGATCCAAGATTGCGACGAGGCCTTCTCGTCCCTGAAGACGCTGACAAAGAAGGGTCAGGTGGACGGATCTGTTCCGGATCGCTGCTTAATTCTATGGGAAGTCCCCTAGTAGATATTTTGTCGGCCATGTTCACAAGATCGAGATGCACTCGATAGACTCCAAAAAGTGCCTGTGGGCGTTGGGGGCTAACCCACGAACAGAAATCGAAAATAAAGGGCCATGTGTCAAGTGGAATCCAGTTCGATCCATCAGTGCTTCACATACTGGATGAGTACTACCGCCAGTACTTGATTGTAAGTGGAATGCCCCTCCCCGTCCTCACTTCAATTTTATCTCTCAACTCGAGGACTATGCGAAGGAGCAGAACAACATCCTAAACGGATACAAGAAAGACATACTGATCTATGCCGGCCATGCCAAGAACGATGCGCTGAAACTACTCCGGCTAATCTCAATAGAACTTGGGAAACCTAATAGCGCCTTATGTTCAAAGACATAAACGACAGATTAAACACGGGACTCAGGAAGTACAAAGAGCCTACGAACTGGATATAGAGGTACAGATTCATCAATACCTGCCATCGCCTCACGTCATAAAGCATCCTTTGGAGAAAAACTCCAGGGACAACATGTTCAAGATGTACCTAGTCGACACCGGGCTGCTGATTAGGATGTACAGACCTGGCACTGTCGAGGCGATAATGCAATCGGACCTGTCGGTGAACGAGGGATCATCGGGGAGATTCCGTATGCCAGATGCTGGGTCGCGCGGACTGAGACTGTTCTATTATGAAGTGGATAGGGAAGTCGTGAACTTCGTGGTCAAGATGGACGCTGGGAAGCAGATCTCCAGATGGATCAAGTTCGAGTATGACAACATCATGAGGGCTGATGACAGCGTGGAGCATTACCTACTATTCTGTGCTTGTTTCGCGGACCTGCTGTTTCTCGTGCTTGAGATCGTCTTTAAAAAAGCAGACCCGGGGCTAAGGATAAAATAACGGAAACCCGACGACAGTTCACGGTTATAACCTCGTTCCCTTATAATTATCTATGGAGCCCAGGATAGAGAAGTACCACTTAACCGAGGACAAGTTATGAAGATGCTGGAGAGCTGCGAGTACGGCGTGGTATGCACCAACAGAGCCGACGGTTATTTCTACGGGACACCGGTAAATTACGTGGTCATCGACGGGAAGATCTACTTCCACGGGAGGATGCACGGCATGGATGTCTAACATGCTCTGAAACCCCGGATGCTCCATGACAGTGGTCGAGAAGAGGAAATATCATTGCTACGGGTTCAACGCCTGCGACACCGACGCCCTGTTCGGTCGATGATCGTGTTCGGAAGGCTCTCGGCTTCAGAGGAGATGGATTTGAAGATAGCGGTCCCTAGGAGGCTCACGGACAGGCTCATTCTCTCTAAGGCATCCGACCTCGTGGATTTGAAGGGGATTGCAAGGATCGGGGTCTATATCATCGACATCGAGTTCGTGACAGGGAAGTACAGGGACAGGAAGCTCGGGAGTACCGTCCACCCTACCGAATCCCAGTGAACCTGCGGTTCGGCCCAGTTCTAAAGGACCGTTCTGTTCGAAAACTCTATTTGAAGTATGTCATCATGTTTATAGGGGCTATTTGTGGAAATTGACTTGAATTGCGCATTCTCATACGCACGTTCGTAGGCGCACATGCCTGCAAAATTTAAGGTAAGAGATCCCATTAGGACCTATCGTCTGAAGCGATACGGATCGGGGCGCCGTTCGAGAGCCGGACTGTTTGGCCGCATCGTGCTTGTGGTTTGTGTTTTCTTTTCGTTCATTTGCATTTTTTATATTTTCGAAATCCAATATACTACTTTGACGAAACACAGAGATGTACATCATCCACTCTGCCCTTACCTTTGGACTCGATGGATCCAGACTTCTCCAGCTCCTTCAATAGAAAGTACGTTTTGGATCTCGACACGCCCAGAGCAGTCTCGACATTGGAGCGTATCATCTCCAAAGAAGACTCATGAGATCGAGTATTGTCAAGACCCCCTCTGAAAAATCCGCGAACGTGCACCTGGAGAACGTAGTCCTGAACACAATGTCGGATGCCTCGAACCTCGGTCTGACCGGATCCTTCCGGTATACGTACATGATGTACGAGATACCTATCCCTAGTTATCCATGAGACCGAAACAGTACAAGATAGGACCAGCTTCTCGCTTCGGCAGGACGACACATCCATCTTCAAATCGTCAATGGAGAAATCCTCGTACAACCTACTTGGCAACACTATCTCCAATTTGAAATCGAAGACGGACACCAGGATACTGCCTCTGAAACCGTAATCTCTGTAAGTAATGGTGTTGGCGAGGGCCTTTCTGACCGCCTCCGTGGAATAGTCCGTGACATTCTTGTGCCTCACACTTATGATCATTGATTACATCTTGTTGAGACGTGTTATGAACTCCAGGATGGCCTCTGGCTGTCCGAGCATGGAGCCCTCGGCCTCGTTGCAGCTAATGAAGGAATCTTTTAAGAGGTTCTCGAAACGCGCCAGTTTCGTATCCTGGTTGAACTTGTCCGAAAGGATGAGCATCAGGTTTGTGTAGCAATGTTCTCAATCATTCCTATCGAGACAATCTGGTTGGTCCCGAACTCAAAGCCGTTGTTCTCGAAAACTTTTTTCACGGTCAAACGTCAGGTCCTGAATCCTACTAACCATCGATTCATGAGATATTCTCGACCCGTTTCTGATTATTTTTAAGATTAGCGCGTTCAATGCGGGAATAGAAGTAAAACCACGATGGAGAAATACGCCATACTCTCTGGGATCCTTCTCTGCAGATAATACGGCTTGTTCGCGCTCTCGAAAACGTCTATCACCACTGTATTACGGCCCTTCGTCTCCAACCTAAATAGGAATACCAGCGATATCAGGTTTAGATGCACATTGTCCACGAGTCCAGTGGTCGCAAACCTAGATATTTTGTTGGCATCGTCCAGCCGATCAGGTCTCTCTTATTATTTATACCTGTATAAATGACCCCACCATGAGTACTAGTGAAAGCGACCGCAGTCTTGGGAGTAGAATTCATATACCGTTCTTTGAACTCCGTCCTCATCTCCGATAGTAGGCAATGAACTGGATAAGGATGTAGGTGTGCAAGGCTTCTAAAATATATTTCTTTTCATTCAACCCTATTGTACAATTCGCCGGCACGATTCAGTCAATTCAATCCGTCGAATGATGATTTTATGAATTAATTATTTAAACCATTATTTTACTGAAGTAAATTTAGTATTTTTTATTATATAAATTTTTTGATAACTACAAATATTAGTCGAATTATGCTATATATGATCTCTACTAATTATCATGACACGAGTCAAAGTTAGGAAACACCTGTTCTGTGCGAACAGAACGAAACGGTTACCTCCATAGAACGTCGGTAGAATGACAGGCACACGTAGTGGATGCCAGAATAAAATAGTCACGTTGGCAACGGGTTTCGCCGCCAGAAAAAGAGTGAACGGAGCGCGTCCTCCCAAGATGAAGACGTATGCCAACAACAACTCCTACATACACACTATATCTGCGCTAGGGACATCGTGTCCTAG
>CAZIJM010000024.1:0-12344 GCA_964539695.1 uncultured Methanomassiliicoccales archaeon
ACCAGGATCTACCGTTGCTGCAAGTGCAACCACTCCTGGAGGGAGTACTGATGTTCAACGCGGGCCTGAAGTCCGACACCCTGAAGGGGCTCGTTAACATCATCTCTACGCTCATAGATGAAGTCAAATTCACAATCACGCCCGAGGGTATGACATTGAAGGCTGTCGATGCCGCTCATGTGGCGATGATTGAAATGGAGGTCGAGAGCTGCGCCTTCGATAGATATCAAGCGGAGTCTTGTGAGATCGGACTCGACCTGGACAAGGTCAAGGACATGCTGAAGCTCGCCACCTCCGGTGATAACATCGGCATGGAACAGGACGACACCCACGGCAGGTTCGTGTTCAAGATCGGAAACATAACTAGGCGCATGAACCTAGTGGACACCTCCACCATGAGTGATCCCAAGGTGCCACAGTTGTCCCTCGTCGCCAAAATCAGCCTGTCGGTGGACGAGCTCCAGAAGGGGATCCGCGCTGCGGACAAGATCTCGGACCACATCACGCTCAAGGCCGGGCCCGGCTACTTCGACATGTATTGCGAGGGCGACACCGACTCTGTTAGTCTGCACCTGGACGGGGCCTCCGTTGAGGTCGACGCGGACTCCGAGGTGTGCAGCATGTTCCCTTTGGACTACATCTCCAACATCATCAAGGCCATACCCGCGGGGACCACGGTCAGAGTCGAGTTGGACAATGACTACCCCGTCAAGTTCGTGTTCTCGCTAGCCGATGGTAATGCCAGGGTGAACTATCTCCTAGCCCCCAGGATCGAGAGCGAGTGATTATGAAGGACATAAGTGTGGCAGAGCTCGAGGAGATAGCTAATAGGCTCAGGGTTCACGTGGTGGAGATGACCACCGCAGCGGGATCTGGGCACCCAGGTGGCTCCCTCTCCGTTGCCGATCTCATGGCGGTGCTTTACTTCCGCAACATGAACCACAACCCCTCTAACCCTGGATGGGAAGACAGGGACAGGTTTGTGCTCTCCAAGGGCCATGTGGCCCCCGTACTGTACGCGGCCTTGGCTGAGTCCGGCTACTTCCCGGTGGAGGATCTCCTTACTCTGAGGAAGCTGGGCTCTAGACTGCAGGGGCACCCCATCCGCGGGAAGGTCCCGGGGGTCGAAATGTCCACAGGGTCACTAGGCCAGGGGCTTAGCATGTCTTGCGGAATCGCACTGGCCGGGCTGATAGACGGCAGGGGGTATAAGACGTACTGCCTGCTAGGCGACGGCGAACTGCAGAGCGGCCAAAACTGGGAGGCTGCTATGTTCGCCAGCCACAGGAGCCTCAGCAACCTCATCGCGATAGTCGATAGGAACCGTCTCCAGATCACCGGAAACACAGAGGACGCCGTCAGCCTCGAGCCCCTTCCCGAGAAATGGAAAGCCTTCGGCTGGAATGTGATTATAATCAATGGCCATAGTATCAGGCAAATCATGGAAGCTTTGGACAAGGCTGCGGAGTCTAAAAGGAGGCCTACGGTCATCATTATGAACACGATCAAGGGAAAGGGCGTCTCATTCATGGAAAACAACGTCGGGTTTCACGGCAAAGCTTGCAATTCGGACGAGTTCGAGCGGGCCATAACCGAGTTGAGGGGGGCGTCCGAATGAGAGAGAGGCTTGCGCAACGCAACTATTACGGCAAGGCCCTAGCGGAGCTCGCCGAAGAAAACCCAAATGTCGTCGTCCTGGACGCGGACCTTGCCGGGTCTACCAAGACGCTGGATTTTCAGAAGGTCTGCCCCGAAAGGTTCGTGGAGGTTGGCATCGCTGAGCAGAACATGATCGGCATCGCCGCTGGTTTAGCAGCATCTGGAAAGATCGCCTTTGCATCCACCTTTGGGGTCTTCGCCACCGGCAGGTGCTGGGAGCAAATTAGGCTCGCCGTGGCGTATCCAAGACTCAACGTCAAAGTCGTTGCCACCCATTGCGGGATCAGCGTGGGAGAAGATGGCGCGTCCCACCAGGCATTGGAGGATATGGCCGTCATGCGCGCGCCGCCCAACATGACAGTCATCTCACCAGTCGACGCTTACGAGGCGTATGCCGCCACCAAAGCCATAGCTGACTATGACGGCCCCGTCTACATGAGGATGGGTCGTGCGGAGTTCCCCGCCGTCACCGATGAGGGCATCCCGTTCACGATCGGAAGGGCCAAAGTGCTCAGGGAGGGCTCTGACGTCACCCTGATCGGATGCGGTCAGATGGTCTCGTTCTGCCTGAAGGCAGCTGATGAGCTGGCCTCAGAGGGAGTCGAGGCCGAAGTCATAAACATGTCCACGATTAAGCCCGTCGACGCCGAAGCCGTACTGACATCGGTGACCAAAACAGGCTGCTGCGTTACCGCTGAGGAGCACAGCATCATCGGTGGTCTCGGTTCCGCGGTGGCGGAGGTTCTCTGCGAAAACAGGCCTGTCCCGCTAGAAAGAGTCGGTACCCGCGACACGTTCGGCGAATCCGGGAAACCAGATGAACTCATGCAAAAGTACGGGCTCACAGCCGCGCACATAGCCGAGGCGGCCAGGAAATCCATTTCAAAGAGGAACTGATATGAAAATATTCATCGACACTGCGAACCTAGACATGATTAAGGAAATCAATAGCTGGGGGATCCTGGATGGGGTCACTACCAACCCCAGCCTTATCGCCAAGGAGGGAGTGGACGTTAAAACCCGCGTGAGGGAGATTGCTAAGATCGTCGACGGACCTATCTCCGCCGAGGTCATGTCTACGACCTGCGATGAGATGGTCAAGGAGGGCCGCGAGCTCGCCGCCATCCACCCAAATATTAACGTCAAGCTTCCCATGTGCGTGGAGACCCTCAAAGCCACCAAGATCCTGTCTGAGGAAGGCATAAGAGTCAATGTTACTCTGATCTTTTCCCCGCTGCAGGCGCTCCTCGCCGCCAAGGCCGGGGCCGCCTTCGTCTCCCCGTTCATCGGACGCCTAGATGACATCGGCCAATACGGAACGAACCTAGTAGCCGAGATCAAGACGATTTTCGAGAATTACGACATCCAGACTGAAATTATCGCTGCGTCCATTCGCGGGCCTACTCACGTTCTGGACGCCGCTATGAACGGGTGCAACATTGCCACTATCCCCTACGAAACTCTCAAGCTGATGGTGAGGCACCCCAAAACCGATGAGGGCATCCAGAAGTTCATCGCGGATTACGAGAAGTCCCACAAGAGCTGAGTGGATGTACGACGTTACGGTGATTGGCAGCGGTCCTTCTGGGAGTCGTGTCGCGGCGCTCCTTGCACGCGATCACGACGTGGTTGTACTTGAAGAGCATTGCCGCGCCGGTGAGCCGATGCAGTGCGCTGGGCTGATCACCGATGAGGTCATCAGACTCTCCGGGGTCCGCCCGGACGTTCTCTCAACCATAACTAGAGTGGAGGTAGTTTTCCCTAATGACACTGCCGTGGAGGTCCACTCCCGGAGGGTTATCGCCCGCGCTGTGGACCGTGTGGATCTGGATTTGAGGATGGCTGATGCGGCTATGGTTTCGGGCGCGGAGTACAGGTTTGGCACCAGATACGCATCGCATACCGTTGGAAGCTCCGTGAAGATTGAGACATCCTCCGGTCCCCTAAAGTCCCGCCTCCTGGTGGGTGCGGACGGCCACAGCTCCGGGGTTAGGGCATCCATCCCGAACAACTCCCCTAAAGAGTACGTCCGCGGAATGCAGGCTGACGTGTCTGTAAGAATGGAGCGGCAGGACATGTTTAGGATCCGCCTGGGAAGCAGGCTAGCGCCCGGGTTCTTCACATGGGAGATCCCTTGCGGAGATTTCACCCGCGTCGGACTGTGTTGCTCATGGTCCGCAGGTCCCCCCGTTGAGTACCTAAAGCGCCTCTTGGCGGATATTGGCGTACAGGACCGCGTCATAGGGATGCACAGTGGCAGAATCCCGCTGGGGGGTATCCGCAAGATCGTCTCCAACCGCATAATGTTAGTGGGCGACGCCGCCTGTCAAGTGAAGCCTGTCTCCGGAGGTGGCCTGTACCCGGGGCTGACCGCGGCGATCCTACTTGCGGAAACAGCATCGACAGCATTATATGATGACGACCTCTCGGAGCATCGGCTCAACGCATATGCAAGAGATTGCGGGAACGTATTCGGTCTTGAGTTAGACAGGGGATGGCGGCTTAGGCGCATGTTTGTCAAGATGACAGACGATGATCTGAACGCAGCCGGGAGGTTCGTTTCTAGAGAGGACGTGCGCAGCATTCTAAATGAGATCAACATCGACCACCCATCTCTGGTGGTCAGAGAACTTTTTAGGCATCCAATCACGCTCCTGTCCGCAATACCACTGATGCTGAGGTGCATATTTTGAAGAGGGTCACATTCGCGGTCATTCTGGCGGAGGATGCCGGACCGAGGATTCGCGACCTTACAAGCCGCGGAATGGTTGATCCGCATGCGAAGATCTCGAAAGACGACTCCAGTCGCTACGTTCCCATCCTGCCGGAATTCGTGGACATAGTTAGGTGGGAGGGGTACGAGACTGTGGAGGGCGAAGCCCATACGCTAGACCGCAGGAGCCCACAGGAGAGGATCCGTGAGGCCCTTTCCGGCTATCCGGGAATCCTGGACATCCTGCCGAACCGCTGGGAGTTCGTTGGTGATATCATAATCCTGAAACTAGACCCCGCTTGCATGCCGTACAGAGAACTCATCGGTAAAACTTACGCTGAAGTACTGGGGGCCAAGACCGTCTGCGCCGATATGCATGGAGTATCGGGGGAATTCAGAAGGCCCAGCATGGAAGTCCTATACGGGACGGACACCGAGTCCGTCCGTCTGGAGAACGGTATCTGCTACCGGTTCGACGTGATCAAGGTCATGTACGCCTCTGGGAACACGAACGAGCGCATGAGGATGAAGAATCTGGATTGCGCCGGCGAGACTGTGGTAGACATGTTCGCGGGCATCGGTTATTTTACGCTGCCTCTGGCCAGGTTTTCCGGGGCCAGAAGGGTGTTTGCATGCGAGAAGAACCCGGAGTCCTATGGGTTCCTGGTGGGGAATATCAAGGATAACGGAGTCTCAGACGTTGTGATCCCCATACTAGCCGACAATAGGGCCCTGCTGGGGAGATCGTTCGCGGACAGGATCCTTATGGGATACGTTCAAACAACATCCGAGTTCGTCCCCGCGGCCGTAAGAATGATCAGGCCTGGGGGAATGATCCACTACCACGACACGTTCTATGTAGGCGAATTCAGGGACAGGATAGAGGACATATTTTCCCGTAATTGCAGTGAATATGAGGTGTTGGGGATCCACGAGGTGAAGTCTTTCGCGCCTTCTGTTTCCCACTATGTGGCGGACATTCGCGTGGACAGGAAGCGATGCTAAGAATCCGTTTGTCGTTTCCCGCCTGGAATGTGAAGGCTCGGCCCGTCGACTTGATGCGTCAATCATTTTTGTCATTAGCCAGGATAACTTCTCCGAAATTTTGCAGAATGACCCTATAAAATCCTCAGAAAATTTGAATACCTTCATGACGTCATGAAGCCATTAAACGCAAGATCATCGATGTCGTTGAGGAGTGGGACGTATCCAGCAGGAAAAAGGCGCTGCTGATCCTGGACGTCAGGCAGGTCGAGAAGACGTTTCCCGTGATGGAATACAGAAAGAGTCTACAGGAAAATGGGTTTCTGGCCATTAACTGTGTTAACGTTAAGGGTAGTATGTTTAGAGTAATTTAATGGTAATCTGTAAACGGAGAGGGTAATCGAGCGCCTCAATGTAATTTATACAGAGTTCAATTTCGTCCACAGTAAGACCCTAATATTCCTAGACGAGATCCAGATGTGCCCCAACGCGAGAACATCGCTGAAATCTCTGGTTAAGGATAGTTTGTACAAGATCATTGTTTATGTACTTCATCAATAAAGATCCACGCGTGGCGGTGGATTTCATGACGGTGGTGGACGAGGGCTTGTGTGTTATCAAGGTCAAAACCAGGTTCAATAGGAGGTGCACATCTTTAAATAGGATAGTGAGAGGGTTAGAGCCATCGAGATAATGTTTAAGACTCGGAACGTGTTTGTTGATGACAAGGGTATCTATCATTACTCGCTGTTCGTGACGTCGTTCACGACGTCATCGATCCAAGCTGGACATGAAGGATGACCTTAAGTATGCTGGGTGATATGACCCGGATGTTCGGTGACGGAGGGAATGCCTCCCCAAGCCGACCAGGCGACAGTGTCAGACCTTCTCGTTGACACTGCTGGCAATGAGGAGGGTATTCATGGTGTCGCGGTACTTGTCTCCTACGGCGTCGACAACGTTCCTCACAAACGGCACCAGGTACTGAGTGAAGTCCAGCTCGTCGGCAGAGAGCTTCACAGGCACATTCATGCCAGTGGCGAGGGCGAACGCAGCGGCCATGACACGGGACTTACTGTCCTTCAGCGGGGTCTTAGAGATAATCTCGAGAACCATATTTCCCCCTCCGACCTTGGCAGCCTTAGCGAGCCTGTCAGCGATGGTAGTTATCGGCCCGGGCTTTCTGAACTCCGGCAGGGATGCGACGATGTCCGCGGACACATAGATATTGTACGCATTAGCGAGTACGGTCAGGGGCTGCCCCCTGGACATGTCGCCCATGGCATCGACGGTCTTCACGTCCGTGTGGGTGGCAATCAGATCCTTCCAGTCCAAATCCCACAATACGGAGTAAGCTTCGGATAACTTGTTGGTCTTCAGTACCACAGCCCTGGGGTTCTCGGACAGGAACCTCTTCAGCGACGCCTTTTCCCCATCCTTCCCGGCGAGGTCAGCAATGAATGCATCCAGGTCGGAGTCGTAGTTTTTCGTGCCGATGATGTACGCGGCCTTGTCTCCGCCCTTCAGACTTCCCAGCTTAGAGCGTTTGACGGACGAGATGAGGGTGGAGTCGGTGACCTTCCCGATCATGTACTCTTTGAGTTTATCGCCTTCGATAACCTCTACGTCGCTCTCACCGGGTGCATGGTACTTGTGCCTCACGCAGACAGTGATGTCATCTACGGGGTCCACCGCGGCGAGCTTGGAAACTATGTACATGAGTGTAGATACATCCTTAGCACATCCGTCGCAGATCCTGATCGTCTCCCCTAGGGACTTGATGCCGATCTCCAGCATGGCCGACGTTTCGTGGCCGCAGACTAGATTGTCGTCAGGAAACTCGTAGGGGGTCTCCCAGAACGTGTCGTAGAGGTAGTCCTTGGGCATGTTCAACCTGTCGGAGCACACCAGGTCCTTCCCAAAGGAGTACAGGTGCAGTTTGTTTTTCTTGATCATCCCGTTATATAGGAGGAGCCTCTTGCGGGGGTCGTCATAGTATTGGCATCCGATAAGGTACGGTGCGCCAATGGTCCCGCGGACGGCATAGGAGATCTTCTCCCCGCCCAGGGTCCCACTGGCCAAGAGCGGGATAGAGCCCTCAGCGGCCAGTGAGATAGTTCCGGCGTACGCCCTAACGATCTCGTCCCCTCCGAGCCTGGAGGCCTCTTTAATCAGGGCCTCTTTGTTATTTTTAATTTTTTGAAGGGAGTCTATATTCTTGAATGTTTTGTCAAAGACGCATTTCCTACAGTCTCCGGCGCACTGAGGTCTGAGAAGACCGGGGTTATCGGCCAGGGTCTTCGCCCTGTCTAGGAGGTCATCCTCCAACCTTTTGGAAGAATGCTTCACACCTCTCATTCTCAGACGTTTCTTACCGGCCATGTCTGGTGATGTGTTTGTTTCTAATTGTTCTTTTCTACCGTTCTCACGGGATCCCCAGTAGACATGTTGGATAGATATCCAACGATCGAACCCGGAAGCGGCCGTTTATGGCGCTATTCTATCGTTTTATGCGATTTAAACTAATAATTTGGATATAATTTAAACAAACATACGGTAATAATCATATAAAATCAGACATTTGTCTATATAGACTCAAATTATCAAGATATTTAATCAAGGGAGAAAATGCATAAAAATATTGAAGACGGCAATCCTAGGAATCATAGCACTCGTTTTCGTGACGATGTTTATCATCCCTATGGTGTCGGTGGAGTTCGACGAAGCCACCGTCAAACCCACATATTCAGTTTTCATGTTCCCATGCACGATGTTGGTGTTTATTATAGCGCCCGCCATCGCGTTGTTCTACGGAGGCATACTGGGGAAGTAGAGTATGACATCCATAATGGTCCGGTGCATCGATGTGATGGCTGTGGTTGGAGTCATCTAGTGAACCGTGGGGTACTTTTTGGTCTTCAGTGACTGGTAACGGCTTTATCGACAACTTCAATTATGTTTTTGGATCGGACACGTCCATCGACTCGGGTAACAGTGTCATTGCCCATGGTCCAGTTCATGCTGTTCTAGGGAATGTTCGCAATCGTCACGTCTTGTATCGTGTTTGGAATCACTGCGAAAGGGGGTCAAGTACTCTGCCATACTCATCTTCCTGGCGCTATGGTCTTTCCTAGTCTACATACCCATGGCCCATATGGTCCGAGAAGTAGGGTTCCTCAACGGCAGGCTTACGTCCATCGGACTGCCGTGCAAGACTTCGCGGGAGATACCGTGGTGCACATCTGCTCCAGTATCTCCGGAGTGGTGGCGACGCTGGCCATCGGACGCAAGAGCAACATGATCGATATGGAGAGGTCCCACAACGTCCCTTTGATGTTCTTGAGATGCGCCCTGCTATAGGTCGGATGGTTCGGGTTCAACTGCAGGTCCAAAGGTTCCTTCGATGAGATCATCATGCTGGCCGTGATCAACACTTTGTAGCATTCTGTGTGTCCACAATTATGTGGATCATCGTGCAATACCTACACGTAGGTCGTATCAATGTCACTAGTCTGTACGTCAGAGTGCTCGTTGGTCTGGTCGGGATCATGCTCGGATGCGGGTTCGTGGACTCTTGGACCGTGGCTATTATCGGTGTCATCGCAGCGGTGATCTGCTACTTTAACATTATCTTCATGCGCAAGAGAAAGGACATCGATGATGCCCTGGACGTCATGAGCGTCCACAGAAACGGAGATATTCGAGGAGCCATTGCTGTCGGCATTTTCTTGGTCGTCAAATACAGCTAGGAGGGTAGTAGCGAATTGATCGCCGGGAACGTGGACCTGCTCGCGGATCAGATTGTGTCCTTGGTGATCATCCTGGTCTACTGCTTCGTGGTCTTCTTCATGCCGATAAAGATCATCGACATCGTGATAAAAAGGTCAACGGAAAGAAGAGCGTTGCGCTCTCGGAGTCCGAGTAGATAGTCGGATCTGACATCGTGAAGCACGGAAAACCCTTCTACCTGATGTGAGGTGGTATCGATGAAAAAGATAGTGCAGTGATCAGGCTCGAGTGTCTCTGGTGCGTCAAGGACTCCCTCCGTGACATCGGAATAAGCGGTATGACGATCAACCATGTCTCCGGACTCGGGGAGCAACGAGGACTTGTGTTCACCAACAGAATTGACAAATTCGTGGTTGATGAGATTGACATGGTCAAGGTCGATGTGGTCATGGAGGACGCCGCCCTAGTCGAGACCGTAATAGATGTTGTCAAGAAAACAATAGACACCAAGCACCCTGGTAACGGCAGGATCTTTGTGATCCCGGTGGAAACCTAGATAAGGACAAGAAAGAAGTAAAGGAAATCAGACACTTTTTATCCAAACGTCTTCTGAAATTAGTTACGTGCGGCCTTGGTCCGATGGGTTATTCGGGATTCACACTCAAACCGTTTCTCAAATAGTTTTGTGTCACTTTCAAACAAGTTAAGCCGCCAGAGAGGATGCGACTATTTGGCGGTCACTTCACTTCTCATTATGCGATCCTATCCGTCGAACGGACCTCAGATTCACGAGAGACACCTGCCGCACTCAGGTTAGGATTATTGAGAAAAACAACTGTCTGTGATTCTAAATTTACTCACGATATGATATTCTACAGTAAAATTATAGTTGTTTATAAATCTGCTATCGTTTTAAATAAAAATCTCCATGAGATTGAATCGACTACATCATTTGTGTCCGAAAGACCCGTTTCCCACCGACAAAGAAGCATATCATCAGCATCTGCTGATGATCTACAATCACGACACTTTCAATGAGGGAGATTTCTATTCTTTAGCTCCAACTATGCTACGGTCGCGAAGATTGGTCGTATACTGGTGAAAACCGGGCTGACCAATACGTACGTGGACGAAAGGGAGTACAACTCCAATGTTTAAACTCATCGAACTTGAGAAGCGTGATAGTCCAAGAATACCGCCAACGTGATTCTGTCAGAGCCGGTGCCCGAGAACAAGGTCTCGAAGATATACACCATCTACGTCAAGCAACAGTCAGCGTCTTTTATTAGACTGCCTTTCGCCCTTGCTACGGTTCCGGCGCTTCCTTTCGTAGTCATCATCCCTGAATATCGACTCGAAGGTGGTGGTGTCGTTCCTCTCCTCGAAGCTGGTGCGTAGAAAGTCCTTCGCCTCCTCGTTCTCGCATACCTTTCTTAGCCACTTGACGGACGGGAGCGACGGGTCCCCGTACATGTCTGTGTAAAGCTTCGCAGCCTCGAGGTCGGCCCCGACATCATGGAGGGTATAGATGAGCTGCTTCCCACGATGCCTCTCCGACGACGACAGAGAGATCAGCTCATCCCTGCATTCCAAGATACCGTCCAGATACCTCTTCTTCAGCCAGTCGATGGACCTGGTGGCTCTGAGCATTCTGGAGACCTCGATGATCCTTACGGGCTCGTTGCGGCAGTACCTCTCCAGGTACTTGGAGTTCTTGCCGTCGTAGCATTTCACCAGCCCCTCCACATCCCCGCGAGCCAAGTACGCTTCGGACAGAGCTCTGGAGACGTCCCTCCTAGATTGGACCGGGCGGAGCTCCTCCACGGCCTCGGGGGAGCCGGCCGCCGCGGCTTGGATCATGGCCAATATCCACTCGTCTCCGGCCAACTGCATTTTCTTCGCCACCAGGTACCTCCCGAAGGGGACGTTAGCGATCCCCAGCTCAGAGGAAACGGACAGTATGGTGTCGATGAACTCGGGTATGCCAGACCTAATGTGAGCCTTCTTATCGTTGGATGTCACGTATTCTTTGAGGAACCCCGCCTCGGGGAACGTCTCTGACAACTTCAGCAGCTCGTCCATGGAATCCTCGTCTCCCTTCATAGCCCTGAGGAACGCGGGGCGAATGGTCTGTCTAAGCCTCCTCCTCTCCTTCAGGTTCGCGAGATATCCCTCAGCTTTTGCAGAGTTCTTCTTCCTTACGAGCAGCTTCATCCCCTCCTCGACCTTGGACTCATCCTCGTAGACCTTGGTGTAGAATGCGTCGATCATGGGGTCCTCACCCTCCACCACCTGCAGGCGGATGAGGCAGTACATGGCAAGACTGCTGTTGTTTTCCGCCGCTTCCCTTATGTAGGCAATATTGTAGTCCGCGTCGATGGTAGCGCAGAGATAGTCGTATGCGACCATGCATTCGTCCGGACAAATCTTGGCCATCCTGCCACGGATTGTGGAGAACTCCGCTACACCAGCTTCCATGAGCATACGCTGAACGTTACTCTCGCATCCTCCGCTGAGCCTGGCGGCCCCGTAGAGGTACATTGCCATAGCCAGCTCTTTCTTCCCGTTGACTTCTAGGTCAATGCCCTTAAAAAGGATCTTCTGGGGCGTGGACGGGACAGTCAGCTTGAATTTGCTCTCATGAGGTCTGTCCACAGACCTCGTCTTCCCCGTATCCTTTGTTCCGGATGCACGAGTATTCTCTCCACCATCACGTCCCCTCTTCCTACTGCGGGGGTTATTGCTGTATTCGCGGTTTCCGCTTGTCCTACTGTTGCTTTTTCCGTAACGGTTTTTGTTCTGCTGGGTCATGGAAAGCCAGCCGACCACAAGCAGAGCAGTTTATTATTGTTTGGGAAAAGATACCATCATGCTGTCATCGACAATTGACATATGGATGAAACTAAAGTCTGCCAGTTCTCCTTGAACGTCACAGGACCGGACTAACATTATGGGATTTGAAAACGTCGAACATCTTGTCGGTTTCGCTTCTGAATTTCACAAGGAACGCCAGCTGGAACAGTTCGCTTTTGAAGTTAGTCTGAACAAGTAGGATTTTTCTCCTGTTCTTCTTTATTTTGATTTCCCGCGATTTTTTATGACTGCATCAGTGCTT
This sequence comes from uncultured Methanomassiliicoccales archaeon, assembly GCA_964539695.1. Lineage (GTDB taxonomy): Archaea > Thermoplasmatota > Thermoplasmata > Methanomassiliicoccales > Methanomethylophilaceae > Methanoprimaticola. Next base: position 12,201 of record CAZIJM010000024.1, read on the forward strand.
GGGAATTGCATAGAGGAATTTCAGACCAAACAGCTTCTAAACTGCGTCACCCTTTGACTGGAGCTCCTTCGGTAGGATTACGTCGTTGTAGACCTTGCACTTCTGATTCCTCAGGTCCATCAGGACAGCGACCATGTTCGGTAA
>CAZIJM010000025.1:0-12031 GCA_964539695.1 uncultured Methanomassiliicoccales archaeon
CGTCTCGGTAGACATGTAGAAGAAACTGGTCGAGAATTACAAGAATGGCGGTTCGAAATACCAATCAAAGGGAGAGCCCAGGCTGGTCAACTACCACGACTTTATGAGGTCACTGGGGAAGTGGTCTCGTACAGAATACGACATCGGCCGCGACAAGGATTACGTTAGCGTCAACTGAGTTCAGACACTGCAGAATCGCTGCGAACAGCATACGCGTCCGGTGGGCAATGATAGGGTATAAGACATACCCGAAGGCAAATGCTTGTGGTAATGGCGAATTACGGTGACAGCAACAGTTGCTGCAGCAGACTATGGAAATGCGAACTCCAGAGGTTCGCGGATAAGATGTGCCTGACCGTGCGGTCAGGCACTTCCCACCGGAAACATCCAAATGAAACAAGATCGAGCACAGGCTGTTTTCGTTCATCAGTATGAACTGGTGCTGTAAACCTCTGACATCGTATAAGATAATCGTCAACCTCATTGGAAACACCATGAACTCTTCCAAACTGAAGGTTAAATGCGAACTCGATCCGAGAGAGTACGTCAAAAGAATCAAGATCTTGGATGAAGAGATGGACACTTTGAACATCAAAGCAGACAGGTAGCACAAGAAATGAAATTACATCATCTTTCCGAGGAAGAAAACGTTATTTTTTAATAGACCTTAATGCGGTCTGCAGGTCATGTCCTGTACTATATGGAGGGCGTAGATTAACCAGGAGGCGTACGGACATGTCGCACTGCCGCCGTTCCAGTGCCGCACGGTCAACCTTAATAAACTAGGTACGATGGGGACATTGTGGAAATACTGTCACCTGTTGGGAATCCCGACGGTCTCGCGGCCGCCGTCGAGGGTAGTTGCGACGCCGTTTATTTGGCCGGCAAAGACTTTGGGGCGAGAGCGTTTGCCGGCAACTTCACCGACTATCAGTTGGAGGGCGCCGTGAACTACGCTCATGACCACATGGTTAGGGTCTACGTGGCCGTCAACACCTCGGTGAAGAACCAGGAGATGTTCGATGCGGTCTCGTTCGTCAGGTTCCTAAAGGATATCGGAGCGGATGCTGTCCTGGTTCAAGACCTGGGGCTGATGGAGTGTATCGGGGGGAATCGACATTCCAAAACACGCCTCCACCCAGATGCAGGTCCATTCTCTGAAGGGCCTGGAGTGGTGTGCTGAGAACGGCTTTGACCGTGCCGTTTTGGCAAGAGAGCTCACAATGGACGAACTGAGAAGGATCGTCCCAAACTCGCCGATAGAGACAGAGGTTTTCGTACAGGGCGCGTTGTGCTACTGCATGTCCGGCGGATGCCTGATGTCTAGCTTCATGGGTGGACGCAGTGGCAACCGTGGCTCCTGCGCTCAGCCCTGTAGGAAGCGCTACGAGTCCCCAGAGGGCTCAGGGTACCTCCTGAGTTGTGCTGACTTGTTCGGGGTAGACAACATTGAGGCCCTGAGGGGAATCGGGGTGACATCGCTCAAAATCGAGGGGCGCATGAGGTCTCCCGCCTACGCGTACCTCTCGGCGAAAGTATATTCCATGGCGGAGGACGGTGATTTCTCTGAGGAGTATACGGGATCGCTGGAGCTGCTGAAGACGGTCTTCAATCGCGGCATCTGCGCAGGGTACCTGAACGGGATCACCTCCCCGGTGCAGTCCCTTTACCCGGATAACAGAGGCTTCCACCTGGGTGAAGTTGACGTCCGTGATAGGGCGTTCGCCTGGGATGGGGAAGAGTCCATAGGCATCAAGGACGGCATTTCGATCTTCGACGGAGACGCCAAAGTGGGCGGGTTCAAGGTTCTGAAGATTGATCCGATAAAGATTCCGTTTAAGATACCGGACGGGAGGTACCGGATATACCGCACCTACGACCCCTGTATAGATATGGTCAAAAATAAGATCGGTCGCACTCCCAGGTTGGATGGGAAAACGCCGAGGCGCAGGGTCGACATGGAGCTCCCCAGACAGCCCCACAGGTTCATCAGACCGGAGTTTTCTTTCTACGTGAACACGATCAAGATTCTAGAGGCCGTTCTGCCCTATGCCGATCGCGTCTACTTCGAGCATGGCGACAGGTTGGCGGAGGCGAAGGAGATGTGCTCGGCGGCGAACGTGGAGTGCGTGGACCTCCTGCCCAGGTTCGACGCTCTGGACGAGGCCTTTTGGGACGGGCCGGTTATGGTCAATAGCCCCGGGCAGGCGCTGCTTTGTAGGAACTCGAAGAGAGTGTACGTTAGCAGCGTCATGAATTGCTATAATTCTTGGTTCCCCCGGAACTTCTACCAGGTGACGTTGTCCGTGGAACTCTCCAAGAACGAGGTCTCTAATCTGATCGCACACCGTCCTGGCAGGTACGAGGTCAAGCCTTCGGGAGGACCGAGCTTATGTACTCCCGTGACCCCGGTCTGCCATCCGGCTCAATCATTGACGAGAGGGGAGCGTCCTTCCCCGTGTATCGTGACAGAAGGGGTTTCGTCCGTATCCTGAACTCCGTAGACCTGTTCCTCCTGGACAACTTGGAGGAGTTGGGGAGGTCGGGTGTGTCCTCGGTGGGCATCGACGTGAGGAAACGCCCGCCGGCGCTGGTCAGAATGGTGGGGGAGTACATGAAGCATCCTGATCAGAGGATTAGGACCAAGCTGGAGAAGATGTGCGGCGGATTCACCCATGGACTGTACAGGTGTGGCCTGTGACATGACCGCATGCATCACCATTTTTACTGTCGTACAGTGAGTCTCAGCGCATTAGGACCGCAGAAGCTTCACCGGATACTGGAAGCAGTGGTGGCATTCACGGCATCACCATGATCCTCACAGCGTTTATAGGTATTCTTGCCACTATAACGGTATCCACTATGGACCTTATGGAGTTCCTGGATGCGGGGGGAGGGGGGGGGGGTTCATCGGGACCATAGATAATGGTTTTTTGTCCTGGAGTTCGCCGAATATATGGAGGTATTAGTGGATTCCTGTGGACTGGGCGGCTGTGTGGTGTACACAGACATCCCCGGCGGGTTCTGCGAGGTCCCCCGAACCATTCGTCATAGGGTTGGGCGGAGGCTCGGTGAACAGTGTCATGATTGTTGGAACGACGACCGACCAACACGGCAGGGTGCTATCGACAGTGTTCGAAGTGATACTGTACGGATGAGCTGCGGGGGGATGCTGGCCATGATGAATGCCATAGTGTTTGGTGGCAGTGTCTGTCCTGCTGACTGTGTCTTTGAAGGATTCGGTCAATGACAGGAACGTATTGTTCCTGCTGAACTCCTGATGCCGCCAAGATGAGGATGTCGGACCTGGTCGACGGCAGGGACGACTCGCATATGAGAGTCTCCAACCTCTACGCTCTGTACGTGGCGGAGGATAGCGATGTGATAAGCGTGTACTTGACGGACGTGTTGGACTACTTCTCGGGGCCGTTGCCCTACAGGCTGGAGCTAACGTTCGGTGGAAACACAAAGTTGCTGGAGGATGAAGACAACCTTCCATGGGCGATATTCGAGTCGACCGTCTCAGTGACCACTGGTGGAACTTTCACAGCCAGGTTGTCGCTGTATCCATCATGACCCGTACTTCTCGGTGCGATTGGCCATGTCCATACAGATGGGGACGATGTCCCTGCCACGAATCCTCCCCAGGCTCCCACAGGCACACCCAGTCTCGCTGAACTCCTCGGCGGCGTCTCTAACCATATCCCTAGTATAGATGGCCATGGGTACAGGGTCCCCGCTGTGGTCTCCCAGTATGCAGGGGGTGCAGTGGTCGCACGTCAAAACGATAACCAGGTCCTCCGGCATGTTCTCCTTGATGTAACCAGCCATGGTGTCTAGGCGCCCAATGACCTCGCACTTCGTCTTTGGGTTACCGTCATGGCCGGCGATATCCGGGGCCTTGCAGTTCATAAGTACGAAATCGTACTCGCCCAAGGCCTCCATGGCACACTGGGCCTTGATGATGAAATCGGAATCAATCGTCCCGTTGCAGTTGTCCGGCAGCGGGTACACGTCTAGCCCGCATGCCTTACATATCCCCTTGATCATACCCACACCGGCCACGCAGGTAGCACTGATCCCGTGGGTATCCGGGAACGGGTCGATGTTAGGGAAGCACCCGGCCCCCCTAGGGACCAGCATGTTCGCCGGCGGCAAGCCTGAAGCGATTCTTTTCCTGTTAGTGGGGTGATTCCTGAGGCGGTTATAACACTCCTTCATAAAGGCGTTGACCACGTTGGCAGTGAATGCTGTCTTTTCTGTTCTTGGCTTACACATCAAGAGGTGTGTATCCCCTCCGGGGTCGGCGTCGGTGATCTCCGGGCTGAGCCCATCGCCCCTGAGCAGGAGCACGGCCCTGTGCTCAGTGCTCTCCTTGACCAAGCATTCTACGCCGTCTATCTCGATACCATCCAGGGACTCCACGAGCTCTGTGGTCTCCGGCACCCTGATCCTGCCTGCCCTGCGGTCCATGATCTCCATTGAATCGTCGACGGTGGCGAAATTACACCTCAGTGCGATGTCCCCAGGCTGGATGTCCATTCCGATGCCTAGGGCCTCAAAGGGCCCTCTGCCGGTGTAAACGCTGTCAACGTCGTAGCCGAGGATCGAGAGATGTGCGGTATCGCTGCCTGGCCTGATCCCGGGAGCTATAGGATCACAGAGCCCGCCCTGCCCGTGGCTGAGGAACCAGTCTAGGTTGGGCGTGCGCATGTACTGAAGGGGGGTCAGACCTCTGAGCTCCCTGCATGCTCTGTCGCCCAGGCCATCCATGATTATTAGGAGTATTTTCTTCTCGGTTGCAGTCATATCGTACCTTCCACCTGAATGGTGTCCACACATTTAACAGAGGGGACCGCATGCTCCCGTGCATGTTCGCGGACGTTAACGGTATCAGGATCAATTATAAGGTTCATGGTGAGGGAGAGCCCCTGGTCCTTATAGGAAGGTTCGGAGCTAATTTGAAGTTCTGGCACTCCGCTCTCGAGTACATTGACGGCTACCGCGTGGTGGAGTTTGACAACTGTAGAGTAGGTACAACAGAGTACTTCGGTGGTTCATCATAGATAACATGACTGACGACGTTGTCGTGCTGACGAATCACATCGGCATCGAGAGGGTGAACATTCTCAAATGGTCCATGGGATCCAACATCGGGCAGTCCCTGGGCATTAGGCACCCGGACAGGATAATCACTATTGTACTGGTGTCCATCTATATGAGGTGCCTCTCCAGATCCGATTACATCCTTACCGGCTGACTGGCATGACTCTCGGGAAGAGGGGAGGGGGAAGAGGCCCCGATCGACTGCCTTGCGATGGTCATCAATGCGTTTAGTTTTCCGGAATCGATGTTCACCGACTATGAGGCGAGAGGGCAAGTCATGCCGATCCCCTAGAGGATAAAGGAGTTGGAAGGCCTGATGGACTAGCTGGCCGCGATTAACTCCTACGACATTACGGATACTGCTTTAAGGATCTCGGTCCCAACGATGGTGATCCACGGCAGAAAGAACATATGGTCGAGTTTGAGGAGGGCAGGAAAATGACCGGGGACGTTCGGGGGAGCAGACTCCTGCTTCTGGAGTTCGAGAGCCACAACATCCCCGTCAGTGCCTATGTTGACAGTTTCAGGGCGTTCACATCTGGAAGGAGATGATCTGTCTCGGGCATTTGGGACGGGTCGACATAAAGTGAAAATCATTTCAGTGGAGGGTCATCCCATTGGAATGACGTTTTTCCTGGCAGCTTCGACCTTGTCGGCGATGTTCATCTTTATTATCCGGCTGCAGGGCCAGTCATCGTCCATGTAGGAGATGAGGACTTCCACATTAGCGTCCGGGTTGGTCAGCGCCAGGTACACCCTGGACATGAACATCGATACCATGTAGGGGAAATCGTCGCAGATTTGGGGGCGGAACCTCCAGATTTTACACTTGTTGTCCTTATCAAGAAAGGTACAGGGGTCGGTTTTTTTAAACAGAAACCTGCCATCCTTCGTTTTGATCAAGTAATCCTTCATGAAGTCGTACATTGGGATCCCGGCGGCGGAGGACACCCTGTCAATCTCCTCGGGACGGACTACGATGTGGGGTTGATGGCAGCACCTGCCGCACATCTTGCAGGGGAACTCGCCCCTGTAGGACATGCAGATGTCATAGGCTAGGTCCAGGTTGTGCTCCATCTCAGGGGAGATGGAGCTGAGTCCGTCCAAGATATACTTCCTGCGGTAGACTGCCATCAGAAGACTCCAGCGTATACTGTGAGGCCGAGGATGAACCCGAACACGCTGAGAATCATCCCGATCCCGGCGAGGGCCATGCAGATCCCCTTGTTGCTGTCGTGGAGGTACCTGGGCAGGTTCACAGAGTAACTGCCGAGGACTATCCCGACGGCCCCGACGACCACGGCGCTGATCTCCGCGTTTTCGACGAACCCTAGGGCGATCACGATGACGCCGACCACTAGGGACGCGCCGGCGAAGACAATCTGGTTCTTTTTCTTGGCCGTATCCTTCTCCCTGCCCTTGTAGGTTTGATCGAGCCGCCAGTCACACTCCTCGCAGTAGATGTTTTCCAGAGAATTCTCATAGCCACACTTGGTACACTTCATGACATGATGAATCGGATCCACATCATAAACATGATGATCTCCGCTCGCGCCGGTATGCTAAGGCATCGGCATCAATCGGATAGCTTCTTGAACACGCACTCGGCCCTGGACCCGATGGACCCAAAGCGTGTCGGCTCGTCCAAACGTCTGACGTACTCGGTCTCCATGCCACGGAAGAACTTGACTATGCCATCGGGATTGTGGTGGACATATATTATTCCCTTGCTGGACCTAGTACCAGACCTTATGTCTGTCGGGGTGAAGGACCTGACGAACAGGTACCTTCTGGGGCGGAGCACCCCTTGGATCCCTGCGAGATCCGGGGCATCTCAGCGTCGTCTATATGCTCTAAAACGTGCACCGTGGTGACGTAGTTGAAGGACTCGTCAAAGAACAGGTGTGAGGACAGGTCGCTTACGACGAATGAAGCCGTATTCCTGAACTTTCCCTGTACATGGAGACGGTCACCGGCGAGAAGTCGATCCAGGTGACCTTGTATCTCATGTCCACCGGGGTGGACACGATCTTGTTGTTCTTGCAGCCCAGATCTAAGTGCCATCCGAGCCAGAAAACAGGTCCGGGATGCGGGAGCTCCCTCTTCAGGCGCGGCCGTTCACTATATAGAATCTATCCTACAGTTCCCTCTAACCTATTGCCACGACTACTGTATCGCCGTATTTAGATGTGTTAAGGAGTCTCCCGGCGATGGAGGCACCTCTCAGTTCGGGAAGGCCGTAACGGTGCATCCTGCCACCGAGCGCATCGCCCTTTCGCTCGTATCCCCGTGCTCATCTTCTTCTTATATAGGAAGTACATAGTCTCACGCGTGTGGGGTGATCATGTACTGGAACCCGAAGATCGAATGCATGCCTAAGGAGGAGCTCAAGGTCCTCCAGTACCGTGAGCTGAAGCATCTCGTCAACAACCTCTATTCCTTCAACAAGTTCTACCACGATAGGGTGGTCGAGAACAAGGTCCATCCTGACGATATCACATGCCCGAAGGATATCGCCAAGCTGCCGTTCATGTACAAGCAGGACCTGCGCGACACTACCCCACCAAGATGTTCATGATCCTCAACAACGAGATCGTCAGGTACCATGTGTCTTCCGGGACCACAGGCAAGCCCACACTGGTGGGCTACACCCAGAACGACCTAGAGTACTGGACCGAGGCGCTAGCCAGGTCCTTCACCTCCGTCGGGATCGGGCCAGACGACATTATGCAGGTCTCCTACGGGTACGGTCTGTTTACCTGCGGTCTGGACGCTCATTATAGCGTTGAAAGGGTCGGCGCCACCGTTCTGTACGCCAGCATAGGGAATACTGAGAGGCAGGTGGAGTTCATCCAGGACCTGGGCGTGACCGCAATCGCTTGCACCCCGTCCTATCTCATCCACCTTCTAGACACTGCCAGGGCCATGGGTGTCGATATCCGGAGGGACACCGTATTTAGGAAGGCCGTCTTCGGGGTGGAGCCCTGGTCGGAAAGCATGAGGCAGCATATTGGGAGCTACGGTATCAGAGCCTACGACATCTACGGGACCTCCGAACAGGCCGGCTCCATGTTCACCGAGTGTGAGGAGCGTAACGGAATCCACATCTGCGGTGACATGATGTACGTGGAGATCATTGATCCGGACTCCGGTGAGCCGTTGGAGGAGGGAGAAGGGTGAGATGGTCGTGACTATGCTGAAGAAGGAGGCTATGCCCATGATCAGGTACAGGGTCAAGGATGTTACTATGCTCCTGGAGGGCGACTGCCCCTACGGAAGAACATCCCCCAGGATCGTCAGGATCTCTGACAAAACCGACGACATGCTCATCGTTCGTGGGATCAACGTGTTCCCGTCGCAGATCGAGTACACCCTACTCTAGATCCCGGAGGTCGGGGACTAGTACATGATCTACGTGTCCAGGGAGGGCGCCCTGGACGAGATGACGGTGCAGGTGGAGATCAGGCCGGAGGCCTTTAGCGACAAGGTCGACGACATGGTCGCACTTCGTGCCCGCATCGAGGCCGCTCTTAAGAAGGACCTCAATATCGCTGTCAAAGTGGAACTCAAGGCCACGGGCGAGCTGCCGAGATTCATCGGGAAGGCTAAGAGGGTGGTTGACACAAGGGTGATCTAATGGACGATAATATAATTATACAGCTTTCGATTTTCGTTAACAACGAGCCTGGCCGCCTGGCCCAGATAGCCCCCATCCTCAAGAACTGCGATATCAATATGAGGATCTTCAACATGGTCGAGTCCACCGAGTTCAGCATCCGGAGGGCCATCGTAGAGGACCCGGACGCCGCTTTCGAGAAGCTCAAATCGACTAGCATAATCGTTAAAAAGATTAACGTCATGGGGGTCGTAATCCAGGATGTTCTCGGCTCCTTGTTCCAGGCCGCCGACATCATGGGGAGGGGCGGGATCAACATCGAATATGGCTATGCCTACACTAGGAGGACTACGGCCGCGTTTTTCAGAGGATTGACGACCCCGGGAAGGCGGTGGAAGTGCTCAAGGGAGCCGGCTTCAGGCTCATCCTCGATTCGGAGATTTGAGGCATATGGGTAACTTGAATATCGCCGTTCTTGGCGCTAAGGACTACGCCTCGAAAATCGGCAAAAAGGGAATAGTCACTGACATGACCTTCTACGATCATAAGGTCGGCACGGACTTCTTTACCCTCATTGAACCATCAAAGTATCCCGAGAAGCTCTCCTCCTTATTCTACTCCATCACCATGTCGGAGTTTGTTATTCTTGTGGTGGACAGAATTGACTCGTTTCTGGGCGAGACCATCGTCATGACCGACACCCTGGGAATCGACAGGGGGTGGATCATTCTCCGGAACTACATCCAGCCCGAGCAGCTCGGGCCGCTTCTGACCGGTACCTGTTTGAAGGGGTATGAGTACAGGGAAGACGATCCCATCAAGCTCAGGGAGGAGCTGATCGTTCTGGCGAAGGCCGAGGGGAAAACAACCGGCGAAGGGACCTGCGGGTCCTGCTCGGTGGACAGCCACTTCAATGTCAAGGGTGTAGGCACAGTCATCTTGGGGTCCGTTGTCGATGGGTATTTCAGAAAGCACGATAAGATGAGAGTTTTACCCATTGGGAGGGAGGTCGTCCTCAAGTCCATCCAGAAGCACGACCTGGACGTCGACGATGGCGTCAAGGGGGACCATGTGGGGCTGGCCCTGCGCGGCATCGAGTCTGACGAGCTTGACCGCGGGTACGTGGTTACCACGGACCCGTCCGTGAAGATGTCCGGAAGGGTTGAGGGCAGGGTGTCCTTGGTCAAGTACTGGCCGTCACCATTAAAGGAGGGGATGGTGCTGCACGTAGGCCATTGGATGCAGATGGTGCCCTGCAGGGTTACCTCGGTGTATGATGGCGACGACTTCAGGTCTGCGCAGGTTGTGTTTGAGCTGGAGTCTAACATCATCTACAAGCCCGATGACAGAGCTATCGTCATGTACCTCGAGGGGGGCAAGCTGAGGGTAGCCGGGTCGGTCGTTCTACAATGACGTTTTGAATGAATCTATGTCAGGTCAAGACAGGTCCGACGCTTTTTCACGATGGAACGGAAGGTCCTGTTTCTATTCATTATATGTAGACGGGTCGACGCACTCCGTGAGGTACTGCACTAAATGTGGAGTTAAGAACCTCGATGAGGCAGTGTTCTGCTGGAATGTGGGATGCATATGTTTGCCGGGGTCCCCATCAGATCTCAGTGCAGACTGAAGAGGAGCCCGGTACAGGACAGGTACGAACTTCTGACGGATGGGCCCGTTCTGCGTCCGCGGACGATAACGTTGAGGCCTACACACCAAGCTGGATGATAGACACGGCGCTCGCGTGACGCTTAGGAAGACGCGAAGAAGTGAGGAACCATCAAATAAGCATTGGAATGTCCGTCGTCACGGTGGTCGCCATCCTTGTCTTGACCTTCGACTGGAAGTTCGAGGTAGAAGAATTCATGGCGGGATTCGTCTTCAAGGTGGAATCAGAGTCGTTCTTCGAGATAGTCTTTGCGTCCAGCAACATTATTCTGTACATCCTCATCGGGATCACAACTGTCCTGGTGATCGGTACGCATATCAGTATTTTTGCTGATAACGCTGATCATGATCGGGTTCTACATCCTGACCTTCTGTAGGCTGTCGGTGATTCGTGACATCCGAATAGAGCGTCCAGCTTTTGTCACTCATGACCTTCCTCATCGTGATCATTATGATAGGGTTATAGACGCCACGGCGGAGTTATTCATAGATCGCGTCGTCAATAAGGACAAACTGTTGGACACGGAGACTTCCAAAAAGTTGTGCAACTAGACGGAGTTTCTGGTCTGTGGGATGACCTCCTTCAGATAACCAGGAGGGATATACCCCATAACTTCCACGGATACGGTCTGTTCACAGTCGGGCTCGGCATGCACTACGGGACGAAAAGAATTGGCGCCACCGTGCTTTCCATTGGCACCGGCAACACCAATAGGCAGATTCAACTCATGCGAGCCCCCCCCCGGTCACCGCCTGGGTCGATATGTCGTCCTACGTATTCTACATCACTAACGTCTACGACCAAATAGGTATCGATATCCGCAAAAGACCAAGGTGAGGTTGACCATCGCTGACGGGAGCCATGATCAGAGAGCATGAGGCAGAAACTCTAGGATAGGACCGGGGTCCGCGTCCATAATTGCTACGGGACCAGCGAATTCTATGGCCCCATGTTCCTAGAGTACGATAAGCAGTGCATTTTCACAGCTGGGCCGACTTGTGCTACATGGAGATCCTCAACGAGAACGGCGACCCCTGCACGGAGGGTGAGGGGGAAGATCGTGGTTACTATGCTTCAGAAGGAGGCGTTTCGTTGATCAGGTACAATATTGGCGACATATTGTCGATACATGGGAAAAGTGTGAGTGCGGGACAATCTACTCAGGCTAAGGATCTTCGGCAGGATTGACAATATACTGGTGGTCATAGAGGTCGATGTGTTCCCGTCCCAAATAGAGAGCGTCATCGGCGAGATACCGTTCCTATTCCCGTTTTACCATATCACGCTGATCAACGAGAACTACATGGATAAGATGATGGTCGAGGTGGAGCTCAACGAATCTAGCCTCACGGAGGATATGGTGGAGCTCACCTGCATGACCTAGGCCTTGGGATCTAGAATGAAAGAGATCCTGAACATTAAGTCGGATGTAAGATTGGTCCTTTCGGAGATCCTGGAGTGGTTTAAGGGAAAAGCCAACCACGTCACTAGCAACAGGTTCTATGACTGAGGCTAAGCCATCCCGGCCTTTTCTGGTGATCGGGAAATAACTAGAAGAGGGCTGCGAGGGACTGATGATGTAGAGTTGTGATTTTAGCGACAGTGTTAGTTTTCGATCTCTCATTGAAACGCCTCATTTA
>CAZIJM010000026.1:0-12023 GCA_964539695.1 uncultured Methanomassiliicoccales archaeon
AGTGTATGCATTCAATATACCTTATAGATATAAAATTATATCTACAAACGAAATCAATTTTAAAATCTCAAATTAGTATTAAAAAACTAAAATGCTTACTTATAAACATTAATTAAAACAGTATATGAATGATAGACAAACTAAAGGTGTAGGTACAATCAAGTCCGGAAACTCAGGTTCATAGGCCGTGACAATGTCACTGAGCTCGTTGAAATGACCGGCGTTTCCATAACGACCATTGCCAAGGGCAAGTACGAGATTAAAGACACTCTAAGGGATCCGAGAGCGTGTCTGAGTCTATCGAAGCATGGAGGTTAGCTCCCGGTGCGGGCTATAAGCCCGCACCAGAGGCATAGCCGGGTATCAACATCGCGTTTAAATCCCTACTGGATGGCAACATCGTCGGCGATCTTAAGAGCCCCCTGGCCTGGACAACTCTGAGTACTAGAGATTTTGCCGATATCCTCAGGCTTAAATAGTTCTCTGTAAGCCATATCACTGTGTCGAGGATGCTGGAAGATAGAGGCTACAATTTTCAGCAAAACATGAAATATGTTAAATCGGGCGATCTGGCCTAAACAGGAACGGGCAGTTCAGGACATATTTCAGTAGTCCGCCCTGTTTATGATGTTCGGATACCTGGTCATTTCGTTGGAGGCGAAGAAGAATCTGATTGGGAATTATAAGAATGACGGTTCGGAATACCGATCAAAGGGGGAGCTCACGCTGGTCAACTACCAAGACTTTATAGGGCCACTGGGGGAAGCGGTCTCGTACAGAGTACGATATTTGTCGCAACGAGGGCTATATTAGTGTCAGATGAGTTCAGACACTATGGAGTCGCTGTGAACAGCATACACGCCTGGTGGGCAATGATACATACCCGGAGGTAAATGCTTGTGGTAATGGCGAATTACAGTGACAGCAATAGTTGCCGTAGCAGGCTGTGGAAATGCAAACTCCAGAGGTTCGCGGACAAGATGGGCCTGACCGTGGCGGTCAGGCACTTCCCGCCAAGAATGTTCAAGTAGAACAAGATCAAGTACAGGCTGTTTTTGTTCATCAGTATGAACTGGTGCTGTAAACCTCTGATATCGTATAAGATAATCGTCAATCTCATTGGAAACACCATGAACTTTTCCAAACTGAAGGTCAGATGTGAACTCGATCCGAGAGAGTACGCTAGGAATCACGATCTTAGACGAAGAGATGGACACTCTGAACATTAAAGCAGACGGGTGGTACAGGGAACGAAACTACATTATTTTCTGAAGGAAAAAAACGTAAAATTATTTCTTAACAGACCCTAAGATGTTAGCTAACCGGCATGTTGACGGCTCTGAGCTGTCAACATGTAGTGATCTCCGTGGCCGACGGTGTTGTCGTCGACTGTTTGCCACCATAGGTAGAGGATCCGCGTATCCGAATTCTTTGTGCAATATATCGAGGGTGGTGTTCCTGTTCCTCGACACTTTATACAGAAACCCTTGTTTCCTGCGGTGAATTCTTGCAAGCTTGAGCCTGTCCTTTTCCTATTCCGGCGATACGATCTCGTTCTTGGACATCTTATTCTATATCCTTCCAATCTCCTTCTCTTTGGTGACGTAGAAATTAGATACCTTGACTTTCTCCTCCGATGTATTGGTTATTAGATTCATCAGCCAGAGGTCGTAGGTTTCGGGACGGAACAGATTTTCAAGATCCTCCTCGTGCAGACTTTTGGAATACGATAGGCGATGTTGGCGTACTAGTTGCCGATCTTCCTCATGATTGTGCAGGTACGCATTTAGCCGCCCTTCAGGCGATGACGGTTGCGATACATGATCTTCTCGATTTTGATGAGGACCAGCGAACCCGAAGCCTTGAGGAATATTGTATGTTAGGGAACCGTATTTCCTCTCGGATCTAAACTTGGGCTTGTGTCTGTACTCCCTGATCTCCGAATCATAAGTGTATTCCTCTATGACCTGATGTATCTTGAACGAAATATCGTAGCGATAGGTGCTGTACAGCTCTCCATTTACTCCCAGATCTGCGTCGGAGATCTTATTCCCCCTGCGGTCGAAGCCGAAGACGGACTTCTTTGGGAACCCATTGGCAAGATCTGAAAGGGAAGCTTCGAGCATCATGTTGTAGAGGCGGTGGCACAGTCCGAGATGGTGCTCCAGCATTTTCATCTGGGTGGAGTTAAGGTACAGCCTGTACTCAACTCTGTGCACGAAGTAGCCGTTGTTCTCCTGTTCTATGACCGGACCATATGCAGGGGCCGCATATAATGCGTCGAACGTGCACGTACATAACGGAAGCGTTACCATGATATCAGTCTGCTTCGAAAGGACTCGGACATTCTGACCAAATGTCAACAGTCAACGCCAACACAATGATTTTCTAAACCAATCTTATTAGAATCAGTGCGACGAGTATCGTCCGGTCGGAGTGGTCCGGCCGAGGTGAACGGTCATGGGAATCAACATCGGAATATGCGAGACTGAGACGACGAGCGCACTATGCAAGAAGCTTCGTGGAAAGATCGTCAAGGTCCATCTGAAGGACCCATCCGGATTCGAGGAATACATGGAGTACGACACTAAAGTCTGGCTCGACGAGGCCAGGCTGGCTGTAGGGGACTGGGAGGCCTTTATCAAGCGCAACCGCATTAACCCCGAGACCGATGCCGTTTACATGGACAAAGTTAAGAAAGAGGAGGATAGGGCCGTTCTGGAGCCCCTGGCCCAAAGGTTCTGCACCGGGTGGATTGTCACTGATGGGCTGCCGGCAGACGTTCTCGGGAAGGTTCTAGAGAGGGCCGACCCCGACGACAGGCTCACCGGCTGGGACATGCTCAGTTTCGACGAAATGAACGATGTGTGCACGAACTGTTCTCTGTCGTGGGACAAGAGTCGCGGGTGCATCGGGACGTTCGGCCCAGATAACAGCCATCTCCCAGAGATTGCCGGCAAGCACGGGTGTCCCATAGTCGCCTCCGTGCCTGAGGCCGCAAGGAAGGGGCGCAGGTTTACCTCAGAAGACGCGCAGGAACTCCTGAGGGAGTGCCAGGTTCTCAGGGAGGCCCTTCTTAAAGAGGGGAAGATGATGGTCAGGCGCTATAGCGGTCCCGTCGAGAGGATGGAGGCTGTGGCGAAGATTTCATCTTCCGAAGGCTGCGAGTTCTTCTTCTTCTGACCGCTCTCTCGGATCACCCGTGGCGGGGGCCTAGGAAAAAGGACCTGACCCTTTCTTTATCATGATAGAAGATGTTAGGCGATGCGTCTCATGCGTACCCATTGAAACGAATGATGGCGGCAGTCATTCCCTGGACCAGGGAGCGGATGCCCTTCATCCCTTCTTTGTCGTCCTCGTACGCAGGGGAATTCAGTGCCCTCACGACCGACATTGGGTAGGACCCTGACACTAGCATCTGGTTCATCAACATAAAGTCCACCATCTGGTTGTACACCAGGGAGGCCCCATTGTGCCCACAGACGGCGATAGCTCCTCCTATCTTGCCTCTCAGCCCATGGTCACCTTTCCCGAAGACCAGTGAGGCTCTCTCCATGAAGGTCTGCATCACGCTGGGACAGGCGTTGGCGTAAGTAGGCGCTGCCATGATGATACCGTCGGTGGCCCTCATTTTGTCCAGCAAATCGTTAAACCCGTCATCCTCGTTGACGCACCTTCCGTCGCCGCGGATTTCGCAGGTCAAGCAGACGTTGCAATTCACTAACTGATACTCGTAGAGGTAAATGATCTCCACCTCGATACCCTCTCTTTCGAACTGGTCGGTGACTTCGTGGAGGATGTTGCTTGTGTTTCCTAGGGGGCGGGGGCTTCCATTGAGCGCGAGCACTTTCATGAGAGGCCCGTAACTCGTGTTCCGTTATAAGCTGTGCATCTACTCGCTTCGCGGGTAATGCCCGTTGATGCTGGGTGGCCGGCGTGCTTGCAGCTCAGAGCATTGGCACCGATCCCTTCACCTCCCCGTGCCAATAGATGATTTCGGATGATCTGATTAGGTATCGACTATGGTTCATGACACATAAATAGCAACGGCTCACTCAGAAGGTATGTTCTAATCACGAACTTTGTGAACAGCAACAGCGAGAGGAAGTCGAAAATACAAATAGACAACTGTTTAAGGCGAAGAATAGTCATCGACAGTGACTGTGAGCAGTGATACTGCGAAACGATCGAGTAAGAGACTGGCGGTTAATCCGCCAGTCGTTCTCTCATACCACTTATTGTATGGCTCTATAGTGGGCTGTTCAAACACTTTACCTCTTCTTTCTCCATCCGTCGGTCAGAAAGTACATCCCCTGTTCCTTCAATCAGTCTCTGCTCATAGTTATGTTCACTAAGCGAGACCATATGGCCTTTCTTCAGGACGGCATTCTTGTACCACAGTTCTTTCATGAAGAGTCCGGTTTTCTCATACTTGCAACAATCGAAGACGGTGCCCGCGGCATCCATCTTACTGTCAAGTATTTTCTCTGTGATTCTCTTAGTGCTGACTGAATTCTATTCACTTTGTCACTACACTATAAATGGAGTTTGCTTATAATCGCAGTTTCGTCCAGCTGATAACACCGAGTTCGCGCACGAACTCGGTGTTGTGAGTTCATGAACCGTGCAGTTAAAACATCATTAGAATTTCTGAAAACCGTTTATATAATTCTCTACTAACTTCACCGAATTCATACGCTTGGGTCTGAACTACTATTTTTCAACTTAACAAAATGTTTATCCAGGGCTCACATCTGCCAAGGGGTGTCCCACTCCCAAGGACGAATAACCTCGGTGTATATAGCCAGTCCAACCACCGCGCCGACAGCGCCGGCATCGGACAAGATCCTGGCATCGTCCTGAGAGGTGACCCCTCCAGACGCGATCATCGGCCAGGGGCACCTGGCGATGAAATTCCTGGCTTGGACCTCGTCAATTCCTTTTCTCTGACCCTCGACGTCCACGTTGGTGTTCAGGACCCCGGCCAGGGGCATGTTCCTGATGCGGTCGAACATGTCCTCTACGGTGATCCCGGCGAACTCCTACCATCCCTTGATGGCGATCCTCCCACCCTTAGTGTCCATGGACAACACAATCCTCCTAGGATATTTGTCGGCGATCTCCTCAAGCCAGTCCGGTTCTTTCATGGCCCTGGTCCCGACCACCACGCGGTCCGCACCGGCGGCGACGAGCTCGTCGACGGTCTCCGTCGATCTGATGCCGCCTCCTACCTCGGTGGGGACACCACACTCAGCGATTATTTTCTTAAAGATGGATATATTGCTCTCTTTCTCGAAGGCACCGTCCAGGTCCACTAGGTGGAGATAGCCCGCTCCCCTGGAAACCCACATCTCCGCCACCTTCTGTGGGTCGGGCATGACGATCTGTTGGCTGCCAGGAACACCGCCAACCAGCTGGACGACCTGGTGGTCCAACACATCCACAGCCGGTATAACGATCACAGTACCGACTCCGCGAAGTTGATGAAATTTCTGAGGAACGTCATGCCGGAGACGCTGCTCTTCTCGGGGTGGAACTGGGTACCGTAGGTGTTGGCCTTCTTAAAAAACGTGGGGATTTTGTTACCTTCGTACTCCGTGGTCCCGATCATTATGTCTTCCGCGGGGCTCCCGCGAAAGGAGTGAGCGAAGTAGAAGTTGTTGTCGCCGACTCCCCGCATCAACGGATCCCTAGAGACGACCTGGTTCCATCCCATGTGAGGGACTACTCTGCCCTCCAGCGGTATCACCTCCCCGTCGAACAAACCGAGCCCAGGGATAGTGCCCTCCGCGCTGCTTTTGAACATGATCTGCATGCCAATGCATATCCCCAGGGCGGGCGTGCCGTCCAAGAGTACTCTCCTTATATCATTCCTGTAAGGCTGGAGCTTCTCCATGGTCTTGTTGAATGCCCCAACGCCAGGGAATACGATGCATTCCGCGTCAAAGACGTTCTCCATGTCGGTGACCGTGGTGACCCTGGCGCCGCAGTTCTCCAGGGACCTCCTTATGGAGTACAGATTGCCGACACTGTAGTCAATGAGAGTGATGTTCAGCGACATTCCTTGACCACCTCTGCCATATTCTCCAGGAGCATGTTGTTGAGTTTTTCCGTGCCGACGGTAGGCCTGACACAGTTCTCCGTTCTGCGCTTGGCACCGAAGTCGCGGATGAGGATGCCCTTCCTCTTTAGCCCGTCCACCAAAGCTGCGTGGTCAACCGGAGACCTAGCGAGTATGAAGTTGGAGTCAGACGGGAACGGCTCGAACCCGAGCCTCCTGAGCCCATCGGCCAGCATGGGCCTCTGCTCCGCAATCATCCAGACGCTCCTCCTCAAGAACTCCTGGTCCCTCACTGCGGCGATCGCTGCGCCCTCGCTAATGGTGTTGAGAGAGTAGGGGATTTTGACGCACATCATCATCTCCATCAGCTTCCTATTGGCGGCCATGTACCCGACGCGAAACGCAGCCATGGCGTAGGCTTTGGAAAATGTCCTCGTCACCACGAGGTTGTTGAACTCTTCCACTTTGCCTATCATGCCGCCTCCGGAGTACTCGGCGTATGCTTCGTCCACAACGACGATCCCAGAGAACCTGGCGATGAGGTCCTCTAGGTCCTTTTGCCTGAAGCAATTCCCCGTAGGGTTGTTCGGGGAGGAAACTATGGCAACCTTGGCGTTCTCCCGTCTCACCATGGAGTCGACGTCCAGCTGAAAGTCCTCGGTAAGGTCCACCTCGATGGTCCTCCCGCCGTTGCTCTTGATTAAGTAGTCGTAGAGGGAGTACGAGGGAACGGGAACGACGCTATTGTCGCCCCAATCGGTGAACGTCTTGAATATCACATCTAGCATCTCGTTGGAGCCGTTGCCAGCGATGATGTTGTCGGGATCCAGACCGTACAGCTCGCCCAGCGCTTTCCTGAGACTCCTGGAGTAAGTGTCAGGGTACTTATTCAGCTCCCATCTACTTTCCTTGAGGTACTTCTCAGCGGCAGGGTTGGACCCGAGGACGTTAGTGTTGGTGTCAAGCCTGACCTCCCCGCAGGGGACGGGGCTGTAGTAGGTTTGGAACCCCCTGACGGTTTCCCTCATTATGCTCCTGTCCAGATTCATCTCAGTTCACCAGTCTCTCTATGGGCGTGGTAAGGATGCCCCTGGCCCCGATCCTCTTGAGCTCCGCGATGACACGGAGTGCCTGATCGCTATCGATCACAGCGTGAACTGCCATATAGTCGCTGTTTCCGGCGATGTCCAAGACAGTGGGTCCCACGATGCCGGGGATGATGCCCTCTACCTCTGTCAGGTGGTCCCTGGGGATATCAGCCATGATGTACTTTCTGTTCTCGGCCTCGATGATGCTTAGGATGGAGCTGACGATCTCGTCGATCTGGTCACCATACCTACTCTTGGCGGCCTCGGACGTAAATACGGCCGCCTGGGAGTTCAAGATCCTCCCGGCCTCGATCATCCTGTTAATTTTCAGGGTGGACCCGGTGGATACGAGGTCTACTATGTAATCGGAGATGCCCAGGTAGGGCATAATCTCCGCTGCGCCGGTGACGACAATGACGTTGATATCTTTCCCCAACGACTCGAAATAGCGCCTGGTGATGTTCGGGTACGAGGTGGCGATTTTGCTGCCGTCCGCTATCTGAGACGCGTCCGTAATGCCGGAGAACTCTGGCGCAGCTACGGCCATGTGGCAATGTCCGAACCTGAGCTCTAGAACCTGTATCAGTTCGTATCCGGACTCAGCCACCTGGTCCTGGCCTGTAATCCCTATATCGATGGCACCAGTGGTCAAGAACTCGGGGATATCCTGGGCCCTAAGGAACAGTACCTCTACATCCTGATTCTTAGCCTTCACATACAACCTGCGGTCCGTGTCCTCACCGAGATCGAGACCGGCCTTGGTGAGTAACTCGACGGTTCTTTCGTTCAAACGTCCTTTGTTTGGAACTCCGAATTTAAGCGTCATTTGAGTCCTCTTATTTATTCGTATCATGGTGAGATAGATATGCTTATCGCGCACACAAAATCAGCGGTCCTCCGCCTCCTCGAACTCGATGACCAGGTTCAAACCTAGCACTCCGACGACGATGATGACAAGGAACGTCTATCCGAGGATGTTCAGGGTCTCGCCGAACGCAACGAGGTCAACGATGATGGAGCCGATGGCACCTATCCCCACCCACACGGCGTAGCAAGATCCCATGGGGAGCCCGGACTTTAACCCCCTGTTTAGGAGCAGGACACTGATAGCTATCATGACAAGGGTGGCTGCCCCCCAAGGAATGTCAGAGAAGCTGTCCGACATCTTCATGCTGAAAGCCCACCCGGTCTCGAACACCCCACCAGTCAGGATCTAGAGCCAGGCCCTGTTCACAGAACCACCTCCAATGAGAGTTCGAAGCCGACGATCCCGGTAATTATCATGAACACGAACAACATCTTCAGCTGGTCCAGCCTATCTTTGTACAGGATTACGCCGATCAGGACAGTCATGACCGCGCCTATTCCGGTCCAGATGGAGTATGTGACCCCCACTGACAAGGTCTCCATGGCGAAAGCCAGGCAGCAGGGGCTGATGAACATGAACGCCACTGCAACCGTCCCCCAGAGGAGACTTTGAGTGTCGTTGTACCTCTTCAGAGCGACGACCCAGACAGGCTCCAGGAACCCGCCGAAGATTACATACAGGAGAGCGACGTCGAACATCGCACTTCACGGCACGATGCATTATATAATAGATCTGATAGTTTGAAGCCCATGGATGTGTCGGAGGTCCTGAAGAGGATAAGGTCGGAGAGAGGGGTCATCCGCGCTGAGCTTATGCCGGAGGACCTGTTCGCGAGGATCGTGGAGGAGGAGTCTACCGTGCGCGGGGTGATGGGAAACATACCCATCATCAACACCGGTCTGAGAGACTGCGCTGATAGGAATGTTAGGCTGGTGGTGTTCGACGACGGGACCATCCACCACCCGCAGGTCCACACCATGCGCATGCTCGACGAGCTAGGGAATGAGATCGGCCACAACGTCACGAAGTGCGAGGTTTTTGATTTCATGAATAGGGGCGATGTAGTCTTCATCTCTGACGATTTCGTAATATATCCGGGCATAGAGATCCACGGAAGCGTGTCCATGGAGATGCTGGCACATCCGTTCAGAGGAAGGGATAAGTGGATGCCGGAGTCCGCCGGAGCCGTCATGTGGTACCCATCGTCTACCAGCTCGGACATGATCTTCAAGTACTTCGGTCAACCATCAATTGGTATCGCCAGCTCAATACTCGGGTTCAATGTCCGAGGCGGCAGACCTCTGACTGATTCAGATCAGCATCCTGTGTGCCTGGGCGTACAGAGGATGGTCTAACGAAGCCGGGCAGCGGTCTCTCTCCATAACCACGGAATGACAACATGTCACACCAAGTTTGATTCAGTACATTCAAAGCGATTCATTATTCGGAGATCGAACGATACACAGTCTGATCCAATTCAAGATGGCACGTAAAGTGTTATTGCTGTATGGCATCGCGGACAAAATTGGTCTCTCGTTGCATGTCGATACGGGGTTTTGAAAATCTACATGTATGGATCCTATGCGAGAGGGGATGTGGACGAAGACAGTGACATAGACTCCTGAATCGAGAAAGAGAGAACGCATCAGGGACTACTTTGAGCTTGGAAATTTCGAAAGCGATCTAGAAAACGTTCTGGGGAAGTATATGGACATCACGACTGTCGGCGAATCGAAGGAGTTTATTGACTTCATCAAAGATGACATAGTGCCGATCTACACGGGATAAGGCGCATCATCGTTCAGAGTGTTGCGTCCGATTTCTATCTTGGACCTCATTGTCGTACACGTCAGAAATTGCATCACATGCGCTGGCGCATGTACAGCAGGATGTGTCGGAGTCAGAAAAACAAAAGCAGTTTGAGGGTTCCGGAGTCGCTCCCGAGACTAGGCTCAGCACCAGTCGATCCTGGCGATGGCCTTGTCGATGTGCTCCACGAAAAGTTCTATGAATTCAGAGAACTCGCTAAGGTCCATGACGATGCACTCAACATTGAACCCAGCCTTTTCCATGAATGATTTCAGGGAGTCCTCATCGTCGCCGGCCATGTCATTGTTAGTATGGTCGCCGGCTACGAGTATGAAGGGCGCTAACACAACTTTCTCGTAACCTTTTCCTTCATGAACGATAGGATGCCGTTGTACTCGGGCACCTCTCCACCGTGGTCACGTACACGTTCCTGTGACCCACAGCACGAATGTAGAGTCCTCCTCCAGCATGGAGATCAGAATTCTTTCTAGCGCGTCCACGACCTTGTCATAGTCCTCGGAGGTGGTCAGCAGAAGTTTTCCCATACGGAACTTCAGGATGTTCCCGATGTGCTTGGAGACTATCTTGACGTTGTCGTACTCTTCGCCGTTCATGATGTGGGTGGGCTGGACTATGAAGGTCCCAAACCCCTCGGTGGACAGCTTGTCCATGGCCTCAAAGACGTAATCGATGCAGGTTCCGTCGCGCTTACTTAGCTTTTTAATGATCATCCTTCTGGTGAACGTGCGCCTCGTCTCCCATCCAGTATAGCGCTTCGAGATCAGCGCTTCCACAACGTCGATGGTCTTGGCACGGTTGTCGTTATAGCTTGTGCTGAAGTTGGTGACGAAGATTGCTTTTTTACAGTTTGATACATGATCAGTTGGATACATTATCCAATGTAGTTAACTTTGATGGTCAAAACCTGACGGGAAAGACCTCGTCATTGAAGATGTGGTTCATAGGATGCCCTTGGCCTTGGCTAACTCTGCATTAAGGACGGATCCACCAGCCCCTCCGCGGAGGGTGTTGTGAGACATGGTGAACGCCTTGTAGTAGCCGTTACTCTGTCTGAGTCTTCCCACGGTGACGGCCATCCCCCTAGCGCGTTCCGGGGTCCCGGCCATAGCGTCAAAAACGGGCTGGGGCCTGTTCTCCTCGTGCCTGACGATGATCGGCTGCACGGGGGCGGATGGTAGGTTCAGGGCCTGGGGCTCACCGCGGAACTCGGAGAGGCACCTCTCCAGCTCCTCCAAGAAGGGTTGCTGCTCCGTGTCAAGAACCAGGGATTCCAAATGTCCGTCGACTACGGGGACCCTGGCGCAGTTGGCCATCACCTTGAATGAGGCGTACATGAACTTGCCCCGCTCGTAAGTCCCCAGTATTTTGGTCAGCTCGAACTCCATTTTCTCCTCCTCGTGGCTAATGAACGGAACGATGTTCCCCACAGCGTCCAAGGACGGGACCCCGGGATACCCGGCACCGGACAGGGCCTGGTAGGTGGAGACGAAGACCTGCTTGATCCCGAAGGCGTCGTCGATCGCCTTTAGCGGGATGGCAATGCCGGTGGAGGAACAATTGGCGTTGGTGACGATGTAGCCGCCGATTCTATTGTAGGTGGGCTGATCCTTGATAGCTTCGAACTGGGCGGGGTTGACCTCCGGGATAAGGATAGGCACGTGGGAGTTCATCCTGTGGCTGCTGGCGTTAGTGAACACGGCAATCCCGGCTTTGGCCAGCCGGGACTCGGTGGGTCCAGCCAGGTCCGAGGGGATGCCACTGAACGCTATTCTGCAATTCTTGGCGATCTTTGAGACGTCTATAGTCTCGATCCTCCTCTCCATGGTCTCGTCCAGGTACATGTGGTCCCTGACCTTCAGGACGTTGCCGAGCTTCTTGCCCTGTGATCTCTCGGACGCGTAAAGTCCTTCAATCTCGAAATACGGGTGGTCCTCCAGCATCTGGATAAACCTCTGGCCGATCATCCCGGTGGCTCCAAGTATGGCTACACTGATCTTGTTCATGGTGATATCCCCTATAGCGGGGCAACTGTGGTCCCCTATATTGAATGTTCTAAAGAGCACGCGTCATGTGAGTCTGTGTGAAATTCTCGGAGGTTGGATACAATTTGGAACACTGTTGCACAATTCAATAGACGTAACGGACTGAACCGGTCATTGAATCGGCTCAGTCACCC
>CAZIJM010000027.1:0-11900 GCA_964539695.1 uncultured Methanomassiliicoccales archaeon
CGGATCATCCTCATCAGGTGATCAGCATGGAGTATCCGATCCATAGGTTCTTAGCCGGTTTAATCGACATCAAAAAGTATCTGATAATAGGCACGGCTCACCGCTTTCGTCATTCGTCAGTATGAACTGTGTCTGAGACGGCCGCGTGCGGCCGTCACCGAGAGTGACTGTTTCGTAATATTACTGCTTACAGTCACTCTCGGTGACTATTCTCTACCTTGAACAGTCGTCTGTTTATGCTGCCGACTTCCTTTCACTGTTACTGTTCACGAAATCCACGGTTAGAACAACAATCCATACAACTCAGAACCTGAAAATAGTTCCGATTTTGGTTCTCGAAGCTCCAAAACATGGCTTAACACTATTTAAGATGTTAATTTCACCTAACTCATCATTCCTTCTGGAGGCCGAATTTAAGTTTTTGTCTATATACTACCATAACTGAGGTATGGTTCTAAGTAATGGGAATAAAGATGTCGGCGGATTAGAGTGGTTGGAAAGTAGACAGGATTGTCCACCTTGATGGAGGTGGTAAGGAGTTTCACAACACACAATTGGAAACGTTTTCAGCCCTTGTAGTATATCATGGAATTACAGATGGTGGCGGCGATATTGGATCCGCCCTTCCTGCCCTTGGAGACAATGAAGGGCACGTCACACTCCATGATCATCTCCTTGGACTCTACTACGTTGACGAACCCCACCGGGGTTCCGATGACCAGTGCCGGTTTGACCTCGCCGGTGTTAATGAGCTCCGTCAGCCTCACCAGTGCGGTGGGGGCATTCCCTATGGCAAAGATCACCGGTTTTTCCTTTGCGATCTCTACCCCACGTTCTATGCAAACCGTGGCACGGGTACATCCACGTTCTCTCGCCTTGGCAATGTCGTCATTGATGAAGCAGTGAACTTTTCCCCCGAATAAATCGAGCTTCTTCTTGTTGATGCCGGCCGCCGCCATCTTGGTGTCAGTGACGATGTCCGCACCATTCCTGATAGCCTGCACACCGATGTTCGCTGCGTCTTCCGAAAAGATAAGGTTGTCCGCATAGTCGAAGTCCGCAGAGGTGTGGATGCATCTTTTCACGATGGAAAACTGTGGCTCTGGCCATGTTCTGCCGTTCAACTCCGACGTGATGATCTGCATGCTACGTTTTTCGATCTCCTCTGGTTTCACGAATTCCAATGCCATGTCAATCACTTCCAATTCTGTATCCTCTGGGTGTAATTATCTTCCCGTTCGACACGTACGTCTGCGAATTCCCTACGATCACGATAGAAAACATGTCCACATCCGCCCTATCTAGGTTTCTTAATGTGGTGATCTGTTTGTTTTCGTTCTCTCTACCGGCGTTCCTGACGATGCCCACCGGAGTCTCCGGGAAGCGATATTTAAGCAGTATTCTCTGAGCGTCGCCCAGGTACTCGGTCCTAGTTTTGCTCTTGGGGTTGTAAAAGCACACCACGAAGTCACCCTCCCCGGCATACTCGACCCTTTTCATTATCAGGTCAAGGGGTGTCATCAGGTCGGATAGGCTGATAATCGCGATATCGTGCATCAGTGGCGCCCCCAGGACGGAGGCGGCGATGGATGCAGCTGTCATACCGGGCACGGTGTCGATTTCGATGTCCGCGCCCATTTCGTCAGCCAGCTGGTAGATGATGCCGGCCATCCCGTATATGCCGGAGTCGCCGCTGGACACGATGGCCACATCCTTCCCGGACATGGCGTCCTCTATGGCCATCCGGCACCTATAAACCTCCCTCATCATGCCGGTGGCCTTGTACTCTTTATCGGGAAAGATCGGCTTGAGCATGTTAACGTAAGTGGTGTACCCGGTGACTACGTCGGCATTCTGGATAACCTGCGCAGCTTTGAATGTCATGTGGTCGTGCCCTCCGGAGCCGAAACCCACCACGTGAAGCTTTCCCTTGGACATTCATTCCCTCCCCTTACGAAACTCGGTGGTGAAGTGCTTGTCATAGAGTTTGGACAGCTCGTATTCATCGCCGAGGAAGTCCCCAACTACAGTGAGGGCCGTTTTTTTGATGCCAGCGTCCTTGACCTTCTGGGCGATGTCGGCCAGAGTTCCAGTTACTATTTTCTGGTCGGGCCACGTCGCCTTGTACACGACCGCGACGGGGGTGGTGGGCTCGTATCCACCATCCTCCAACTGCCTGACCATCTCGTCCATGAAGCCGATGGACAGGAAGATGACCATGGAGGCGTGATGCCTCGCCAGGTCGGGGAGCTTCTCCCCGGGGGGCATGGGAGTCTTGCCCTCCATCCTCGTCAAAATTACTGTCTGGCTTTTGCCTGGCATGGTATACTCTTTGTTGAGGACGGCGGCGGTGCCCAGAAAGGACGACACCCCCGGGACCACTTCGTAGATGATTCCAAGCTCGTCTAGCCTGTCCATTTGTTCTCTGTAGGCCCCGTAGATGGCGGGGTCCCCGGTGTGCACGCGGACACACTTTTTTCCTTCCTTCTCCGCCTTTTCCATGATGTCGATGATCTCGTCCAGGTCTATCAAGGCGCTGTTGTAGATCTTGGCGCCCTCCTTATGACCAGTAAGAACTTCTGGATTGACGAGGGACCCGGCATAGATGATCACGTCGGCCTCATCGATGAGCCTCTTCCCCTTGAGTGTGAGTAGCTCAGGGTCCCCCGGACCCGCTCCTATAAATGAGATCATATCCTTGTCACCTCTTCTTCTTGATTATCACGGTGGTGAAATATCCATACTCCCTCTCCTGCAGTATTGGCCCGACATACTCTCCGTCCATGCCCACGTTGCTGACCACAGTGGCCCTGTCCAGCGGTATGCCTTTGGCCCTCATGATGTCTGTGATCAGGCTGATAGCCTTGAACGCCTTCATGACGACGATGTTGTCAAAGTTATCTATAGCGTTCTCCAGCAGCTTGGAATTCTTCTTGACCACGGGCACCACGGCCAGGCCTTCGTTGCCGATTATTAGCGGAATCCCCGCCAGAGCTGCGCCGTGGCAAAAGGACGGGATTCCGGGAATGACCTCCGTCTGATAACCTCTCCTTCTAATCTCCCTGTCGATATACATGTAGGTGCTGTACACCCCGACGTCCCCGAGAGTGACCATGGCGATGTCCTCGCCGTTGTCCAGGAGCCTGCACATCTTGTCCATGTTCTCCTGGCGGCACCTCTCCCTGACGGAGTCGTCCGGGTCCATGCTAAACAGGAACTCTTCGATGCTTTTTTCGGAGATGTCCACGACTGGTTTGATGATATCGAGGGCAACGCTGCCCTCCCCGTACTTCTTGACGGGGTACGCGATGATGCCGCATCCCTCAAGAACCTCTATGGCTCTTAACGTTAGGAGGCCGGTGTCTCCGGGCCCCACGCCGATGCCGTATAGCTTTCCCGCCATATCAAATAACTCCCATTACAACTGACAATGCTATGTATACCTAAGTATTATAAGTTGGCGGATGTATCCAATCGATACTATAACGATGCTTGAACCTATCTGAGACCTGGTGGATCGCCATGACGGATGACTCCAAACTCTATATCCATGTGAACAGCAAACGGCTTAGAAGGGGTTACACCACTGGCACATGCGCCGCAGCCGCGACCAAAGCGGCTGCCGAGGCCCTCCTGACCCAGCACAGGGTTGACATTGTAACCGTACACACTCCCAAGGGCATAACACTAGAGCTACCGGTGGAGGATCTGTCGTTCGACGGGGTGCATGCTAGCTGTGCCGTTAGGAAGGACAGCGGGGACGACATCGATGCCACCAACGGGACGCTGGTGTACTCCGACGTCACCCTGGCGGACTCCGACGTCATCATCGACGGGGGACTCGGGGTGGGCAGGGTCACCAGGAAGGGGCTGGACCAGCCCCCAGGAAATGCAGCCATAAACAGGGTCCCCAGGAGCATGATAAGGGAGGTCCTGGAGGACGTGTCTTCCACCAACGACTACGGAGGGGGGTTCAGAGTGGTGATATCCGTTCCGGAAGGGGACTCCATAGTTCAAAAGACGTTCAACCCCCGCCTGGGAATCGTGGGCGGGATATCCATCCTCGGGACTAGCGGTATCGTGGAGCCTATGAATGAAACTGCTCTAATAGACACCATCAAGACGGAGATTAACATGCGCGCCTCGGAAGGCTGCACTACGCTTCTGGTTGTCCCGGGCAACTACGGCAAGGACTTCAGCAACAACATCCCTGGGATCGATTCTGACTACGCGGTCAAATGTAATAACTTCGTCGGCGACATGCTAGATCACGCCTGTCAATTGAGGATGGACGTTGTCCTGGTGTCCAATCTGGGCAAGATGGTGAAGCTGGCCGGGGGCATCATGAACACTCACTCCCGTAACGCCGATGCCAGGATGGAGATCCTGGCTGCCAACGCCGCCATGGTCGGGGCCTCGATTCAGACGGTGAGAAAGGTCATGGACTGCATCTCCACGGACGACGCACTTAAAGTGATTGATTCGGAGGGGCTCATCCCCAAGCTGTCTGAGCTCCTGATGAAGAAGATAGAGTTCCACATGAATCACCGTACCGGCGGCGCCGTAAGGACGTCCGCTGTGATGTTCTCCTCTGTATATGGGCTGTTAAGCAAGACGTCGCTAGCCGACGAGATGTTAGACAAGGTTCGCGAGGAGCTAAGAAGGGAGAAGAGATGAGGATTAACGTATTGGCTTTCTCCACCAACGGCTGCGCCACAGCTCTGAGGCTGAAAGACGTCCTGAAAAATGAAGAAGTCGACCTTTGGTGCAAGACGTCCTCGGACACCCTCGGTCTTCCCTGTGTCGAGAGCAGTGTTAAGAAATGGACGGAGACGGCCTTCTGTGAGTGTGACGCCATTGTGTATATTGGTGCGATCGGAATCGCAGTTAGATATATCGCCCCATTCGTGAAGAGCAAGGACACTGACCCAGCCGTCGTTTGCATGGACGAGCACGGCAGGTGGGCCATAGCTTTGCTATCGGGACACATCGGCGGGTGTAACGAGCTAACCCGGAGGATCACCGACGGTATGGGTGCGGAGGCTATCATAACCACAGCGACGGATCTGAACGGCAAATTTTCCGTAGACACCTTTGCCACCCGCAACGGCATGAGGATCTCGTCCCTCAAGATAGCCAAGGACGTGTCCGCTAGGGTCCTAGACGAGAGATTCGTCGGCTTTCATTCTGATATTCCTATAGAAGGAGATTTCCCCGATGGGATTATTGTCGCCGACGGCGGCGAGTTTGGGGTCTGTGTCTCACCGGACCCGGACAAAAGACCGTTTGACAGAACGCTTAACTTGATCCCCATGGACATCGCCCTGGGCGTTGGGTGCAAGAGAGGCACTGACCCGCAGAAGCTCAAGGACTTCGTCCTCAGGGAGCTGAGGAAGCTCGGCATCGCCCCGCAGAGAGTGGCGTCCGTCTCCAGCATCGACCTAAAAATAGATGAGGTTGCTGTTATGCAACTCGCACGCGGTCTCAGGGTCCCGTTCCGTTTCTACACCTCTGACCAGCTGAACTCGTTGGAAGGGGACTTCTCGTCATCCCCATTCGTCAAAAGGTTCACAGAGGTGGACTGCGTCTGCGAGCGTTCCGCTGCCATGGCATCCGGGGGGATTAATTTCCTGCTCAGGAAGACCGCTGAGGACGGGATGACGCTGGCAATATGCAGGGTCGATATTGAACCGAGGTTCAGTTGAAATGAAAGATATATTTATCTTCTCAGGAACAACAGAAGGAAGGGAGCTGGCCAAGTGGCTAGCCTCTAACGGGGTCATGGTCCACGTCAGGGTGGCCACCGACTACGGCGTCGAAGTAATGGAACCAGATGATAACATAGACGTCAAAGTTGGGAACTGCGGCGGTACCGAGGGAATCGCGAAGGTGATCTCTGAGAACATGTATGACATCGTCGTCGATGCGACACATCCCTATGCAACGACGGTTTCCAAGCATATCCGCAAAGGATGTGAGAGGGCTGGCGTGGAGTACATCAGGCTTAGGAGAGTCGATTCCGACGTGTTCCCGGATTTAGATATCGTTACCGTGGACTCCGTGGACGATGCTGTCAACTGGCTGACAGTGCATGAGGGCATGGTCCTGGCTGCTACCGGGTCTAAAGAGTTGGAGAAGTACACCCACCTGCCCGACTTTAAAGAGAGGGTCGTGGCGAGAGTGCTGTCTACCAAGGAATCGATGGAGAGGTGCATCGAGCTCGGGTTCGAGGGTAGAAATCTCATCTGTGCCCAGGGACCGTTCTCAGAGGACATGAATTACGCCACTTTAAAGCAGATAGGTGCGAAGTACATGGTCACCAAAGATTCCGGCACCGTGGGAGGCTACGAGGAGAAGGTTCGTGCAGCCAAAAGAGCTGGGGCCACCGTCGTTCTCGTGAGGAAGCCCAGCGACACCGGCATAACTTACGACGAAGTGGTAGCTCTGCTAGAGCAGAGGCTCGGCATCCCACATCGCGAGACAAACATTACAACAAAGAGGCGGTGCATCCTGCTTGCCGGTATCGGGATGGGACCTGGTGGCATAACTATCAGAGCCGCCGAGAAGATTCGCTCCGCCGACCTCATCGTAGGCGCTAAGAGGATGCTAGAGGCCGTGAACACCAGCGGCAAGGATGTCCTCGCCGAGTACAGGTCTGATGTCATTATGGACTACATTGACTCTCACCCAGAGTACTCGAGGGTCACAGTCCTCCTGTCAGGAGACGTGGGGTTCTACAGTGGCGCCAAGGGCCTGCTGGCCAGGATCAACCGTTCGAAGTATGATGTAGATGTCGAAGCAGGAATATCTTCCGTGGTGTACCTCTGCTCCAAGATTGGCGAGACCTGGCAAGACGCCCACCTTACCAGCGCCCATGGGCACTGGTCTAACATCGTCGGGCTGGTCAACACGCACCCGAAGGTATTCACGCTTCTGTCTGCGGAGAACAGCGTTCACGCCATGTGCAGGCAGCTATTTGACTACGGGCTTAACGACGTCTCCGTGACGATAGGGCAGGACTTCGGGTATCCAACCGAGAGCGTCTTCACAGGAACTCCGTCGGAGTGTCTGGCACAGCCCTTCGGTGACCTTTGCGTCGCCTTAATCAGGAATCCGGGCCCGGACACCCGCAACCCCATTGGAATTCCCGACGAGGAGTTTGTTAGGGGCGATGCCCCCATGACCAAGAGCGAGGTCAGGGCGCTGTCTGTGGCCAAACTGAAGCTGTCCCCTGACTCCGTCGTATACGACATCGGTGCAGGGACTGGCTCCGTTTCCGTGGAGATGGCCCTCACTGCCTGTGAAGGCATGATCTATGCCATTGAGAGGAGGAACGTCGCCGCCGACCTCATCGAGGTCAACAAAAGGAAATTCAAAGTGGTCAATCTCGAAATCGTTAGAGGACTTGCCCCCGTTGCGATAAAGGACCTCCCCGCCCCAACACATGCTTTCATTGGTGGTTCCGCCGGAAACCTCAGGGATATCGTGCAGTGCCTTCTAGATAAGAACCCAGACGTCAGGATCGTCATAAACTCCATCACGATCGAGACCATGTCCGAGACCCTCCAGGTCGTGAGGGACCTAAACCTTGTCGAAGAGGAGTTCATTAACGTCACGGTAGCCAGGTCCAGGCGCTTGGAAAGGTACCACCTAATGACCGGCCAGAATCCTGTGTATATCGCGGTGGTGAGGGGCAGATGAGCCTGCCCAGGGTGATGATCGCTGCCCCTGCTAGCGGCTCTGGGAAGACGCTAGTGACATGTGGTGTCCTGCAAGCACTGGTCAACCGCGGCCTGAAGGTGGCATCCTTCAAGTGCGGCCCGGACTACATCGATCCCATGTTCCATTCCAGGATCATCGGCACCCGCTCCAAAAATCTGGACGCGTTCTTCGTCCGTGACGATACGCTTCGCTATCTATTTGGCAGGATGGCGGAGACCTGCGATGTCTCCGTGGTCGAAGGCGTCATGGGGTTCTACGACGGCATGACCGCCTTGGACACCGAGGCCAGTTCTCATGATGTGTCGAGGAAGCTTGACATCCCGGTAATCCTGCTATTAAACTGCAGGGGCGCCAGCTTGTCCGTGCTACCAATGCTGAAGGGGTTCCTAGAGTTTACCGAGAACAATATCAAAGGAGTGATCTTCAATAATATGTCTGCTAGGATTTTTGAGTTCATAGCGCCCGAGGCGAGGAAGATGGGCGTAGAGCCCATCGGGTACATGCCTAAGGTCACAGGCCTGGTGCTGGAGAATAGGCACCTGGGGCTGGTGCTGCCGTCGGAGATTGACGAGTTGAAGGACAAGCTCAACAGGCTGGCGGATGTCATCGAGAGGTCCCTTGACCTAGACCTACTGCTGAAGATCGCTAGGGAGGCTCCCGACCTTGAGTACTCTCCTCCGGAGATCAGGAGAGTGGAGGGTGTCAGGATCGGCCTGGCTGATGACGAGACGTTCTGCTTCACTTACGAGGACAACGTCGAGCTCCTGGAGAGGTGCGGCGCAGAGATCGTCAGGTTCTCCCCTATGGCTAATGCTAAACTCCCGAACGTGGACGGTATAATCCTTTCGGGAGGGTACCCGGAGCTGCATGCATCTGAGTTGGAGTTCAACACCACTATGCTGGAGGATATCAGACGGAAGGCGTCGGAGGGTATGCCAATAATCGCTGAGTGCGGCGGGTTCATGTACCTCCACGACGAGATTGAGGACCCCGACGGGAAGATGCATAAGATGTGCGGAGTCATCTCGGGATCTGTTAGGAACTCTGGCAGGCTTACCAGGTTTGGATACGTCACGCTGACTCCGCTGAGGGGCGACGGCGTCACTAGGGAGGAGCTGAGCATCAGAGGCCACGAATTCCACTACTGGGACAGCGACAATTGCGGCTCAGACTGGAGGGCTGTGAAGACCGATGGCAGGGAGTACACCTGCATGCACGACACTGGCAGAATGCTAACCGGATTCCCTCACCTTTACTACTACTCAAACCCAGAGTTCGTCTCCAGGTTCCAGGAGAGATGCAGGGAGTACAGGGAGTACAAGGAGTCGAAGGACTGACCCATCGAAACGAGGGCACTACCGCTCTCCCCTTCACCTTTCGTTCTTCATGTGCCTTGCCGGCACCTCTTCCCACAACGCCTGTTAATATTAATGGGGTGTCTGCAACTGAACCAGCCCATGCCGTTCAGCATTTCGTCCAGAATATATCTGTATCCCAACCTTCCAACCAGACACCTTCCTAATAGATCCAGCGTCCTTCCGCAGAGGAGGCAGGTTTCCACGAACGAGATCGAACCGCCGGTAACCCTTCCCTCGAATGCTTCAATCTGTCTATGAACACCATATCACATGTCCTATCCGGCATCCTGCCTAGTGCACTGGAACAGTTCTATTAGTCCAGCCTCTCAGAGATTGAATCCCCTAAGACGTCGTCATCCGTAACTACTGAAGGGGGTACCATGCAGAACACCTCCATCATCCAGGTCATCAGTGGGAGAATCGTCAACGAATCTTTACGGACGGTGAACCTTCTAGCCCTAGGAAGTCGATGCCGCGATCGATGTTCATTAAGACGGACCTGAACCACTTTTCGTTCTTGTCGACCATTCTGATGGTAGGCGACGAGTCACCACGAGGGCCTCCTATATCTCCAGCAGGAGTGAGCGCGTAGCCCTATCTTCGATATTAGGACACTAAACATGCAGAAAATCCCGCCAAACTTGCTTTCCAGGAAGTTCTAGTCCGCCCTCACCGGGACTATTTTCAGGCTGTGCCTCTCCAAGAAGATACTTGCAAGAATAGAAAGGTTAATGCCCATGATCTCGGTGGAGCACGTAGGGGTTAGGAATATTGTGCGGAACTCATCCCGGTTGCCCGGAGAACTGCCTTCCAAATAGCAGAGATCAGGTTGATGAACGCTTTTGAGAAGTACATGGATGTTGAGTAGACGTTGCAACCCTTGGCGCGCCTCTCGAGCGCTTCTTTCTTAATTGGCTGCCCAGGCCAGATCCTTCATCTGGTCATCATTCAGGCGACTTAGGGCCTTCAGCACTATATCGTTCGAGATCCTGACGGCCAGGTCCTTGAAAATCCCCGTCTCTTCCAAATCCGGGAACAGGGCGCAGAGTACCCTCCCCTCGGCCTCCGTCCCATGGAACAGATTGGACTTGGGATGTCACACAGTATAGGATGGCCAGTGGTTTCGGAGAACCTCCTAACCATGTCATCTTTTCCCTCGTCGTTTTTATGGTTGAAAACGATCCTAAAAACGCGTCTGCTAGGTTGATGTTGCAAAGGCCGCGCAGAATGTTATTGGCGCGAACAAGGAGATGAATTTCCCTGACGCAACAAGAGATCCTCATTTACATTGCCCTTCTTGGCCGGGACGGAGAAGCCTTCGCAGACCAGTCGTCAAGGATGTTGCAGACCCTGTAGTCGGCGTCTATGCTGGAGATCCTATTGAATAAGAGCTCCATGCCCTTGCTAACGCATCAGGTCTTGAGTTTGACTCCGTCGCATTTGATGCAGGACAGGGAGTCGGAGCAGAGGTGTATAGAAGGTATCGGATGTAAACATCTGTATGGAGACACCATCGATGAAGAAGCGGGTTGAGTCATGCTTTGAGTCGCATTCGACGCGGAGGAATGTTCTCCCTGGAGGACAGGAGATGTGAAATGTTGGTGGACACCGTCGACTTTCCTGATACCGCCCTTTCTGTACACGGCGAGCTTGTATACGCATCTAGATACAATTGAATGTGTCATCCACTTATTAGAAAGAGAGGAGTGGGGCCGTCCATAATGGATTAAGGCGTATCTTTGAACCGCAGATCCATCGCCGAATCTATGACACGAACGTGATTGACTTGGACGGCACCGGTGCAAATGATAACCATATTCGTAATTTTGATATCTCGATTGGAGTATATATCCAATTCTATTACCATATTCGTACGGGCATCCTCTACATAAGCACTCAGGCTATGAAGGAAATCGAAGGTTATTTTTAGTTAAGAATGGGTGGGGCTGCCGACAACATTCGGATATTGCCATGAGGATCGGACAGTGCTCTGAATGGGGCTGTCTGTATCCGTCGGAGTGGATCTTGACATCCTGCATACGTATCCTTTGAGATTGCCACTGTCCTCGATGTATTCGCTAGACGTGTCTAATACTGTGTCGATTGGTCCGTTGTGTTTGTGTGCAACCATTTCTACAGAAAGCGGGTTCATACACGACATTCAATCGATACGATCGTGTTGAACGGAATCTTGGTGTACTTCTCCCCCTTCTCTGTACTCCCTCTTTCAGGAGTAGCCCTCCCTGTGAGTGAGATTGACGATGTCCCTCGTGGTAAAATTCCTGTAATCATCCGAACCGGATAAGGAAGTTCGTTATCTCTTTACCCATCTCCCCCAATTTCTCCGAACGCAGGATGGGCATGCCGACATAGATCCTGTACTCGCGGTAGACTTTAGGCACGACAGGACCGTATTGCCGTACACAAATGTAATCTTCGAACAAGTACTCACCGAACCTTTGGTAATCCTGAGTTCTCGGATTCGTTTGTATCTACATTCTAGTTTGTCCATCTTTAATATACTATCTTAAAAAATGTTTATATCTAAACATTTTAATTTTTTGATGTTTTAAATTAAATATTTTAAAATACTCGATTTCGCTTGTAATACAATTTTATATCCAGAATATACACTAAATCAAAAGTTTCCCTCATCACGGTACTAAGCTCTCATCTTGAGACGTCTTCTTTGGACGTCCGTAGGACATCTTGACCTCCAGCTCCTCGGACATCTTCTTCGGCCTCCACTTCTTCTTCGAGGGCAATTTAGGCTTCAGTTTGGACAGATTCAGCCTTTCCATCAGCTCCATATTTTTCTTC